>NZ_JBTXLR010000019.1:0-50521 GCF_054871685.1 Myroides sp. LJL116 | reverse complement strand
TGACAACCGATTTAGGGTGGTTATTGCAGCGGGGCTCACCTCTTCCCATTTCGAACAGAGAAGTTAAGCCCGCTTGCGCAGATGGTACTGCTAACCAGTGGGAGAGTATGACACCGCCCTTCTTTTATAAAATCCTCAACATGTTTATGTTGGGGATTTTTTTTTGGAATGAACTTTGCTATACTTTAAGTGAAGAATTTCCTACCAGGAGTTTTAATGGAATATGAGCTGTTTAAGCCTTATGTATATCTCATAGACTCTATTATACTTGTCGATCTTACTATGCCTTAAATAGGCTAAGTTTGCCTAATAGAATGCATTGCTAACCTGTTGGGATTTTTCTTTAAAAAGAAAGCAAATTAATTTTTAACCGAAGGTCTAAGAGGCTTTTGGAAATGTTTTTGGTAAAACACGCTTTTTCTTGAGTATAATCTATTTTTAGAAATCCTCAGTGTTTATTCTGTTTTTAACTTAGATATGCTTTCATTAAGGATGAAAGCTTTTAAATAGTATTAAAAATTTAATAAAATAAAGGTTTTTTTTAGAATATTTATTATTTTATATAGTCTTTTTTTTAGAGTATATTTGCATTTTAGGAAAAAGAGTGGGGCAACTCAAAAGTTAATAGGTATTATATTATGAAAACAGCTTTAAAGCGTCAACTTAAACGAGATACACCTAGGGGTATTGTTTTATTTATAGATTTACTGATTATTTCGTTTACTTATATTATTTCTAATTTATTCTTAACGAATTTTTTTGGGAATTACTCTGTAGACTTAATGATGAGTAAGTACGTTGTTGTACTTTTAAGTTATTCTATTTCCTTTTATATATTTAAGCCCTACCGCGGTATTATCCGTCAGACTAGTATTAAAGATATAGAGAATATATTCCATACTTGTCTATTTGCTACGGTTCTTCTTACCATTTGTACTACTTTACAAAGGAATGAGTTCTTGGGTAATAGTATGGAGGAATTTTTCCGCTATTCCTACTCCTTTATTTTCCTACAATTTTTCTTTACCGTTGTGATGCTTAGTTTAGCGCGCTTATTCTATAGTCAATTTTACCATACTTATATTTTAGAGGTAAGAAACCAAAGAAGGGTACTTATTTATGGAGCTGGGGATTCAGGTATTATTACTGTAAAGGCCCTACAAGCAGATACTAAAGTACGTACGGAAGTTATTGCCTTTGTAGATGATAGTGAATTTAAAGTAGGCAAGCGTATTGCGGGATATAGAGTTTTAGATTCTAAATGTATAACAGAGAGTTTTATTCATAAGAATCGAATTGACGATATTGTTATTTCTATTCAAAATATTTCTAGGGAGCGTTTGAATGAAATCTCTGCATGGTTAGAGCTTTTACCTGTTAAGATAAAAATTATACCAGGGGCTAGCGATTGGTTAGATGGTAAGATTACTAATAGACAAATCAAAGAATTAAAGATTGATGATTTATTAGGTAGAAAAAGTATACGCTTAGACAATCCAATTGTATCTAATGAGATTAATAATAAGGTAGTTCTAATTACTGGAGCTGCTGGTTCTATTGGAAGTGAGATTGCGCGTCAAGTAGCAAGTTTATCTTTTAAAAAGTTGATCCTAGTAGATTATGCTGAATCTGCTTTATATGACGTGCAGCAAACTATGGTTTCTAAAAAGACTCAAGATATTGCCTACATTGTAGGTAATGTTAGGGACTTTGATACCATGGAGGATATCTTTGCTATGTATCGTCCAGATATCGTATACCATGCTGCAGCTTATAAGCACGTACCATTAATGGAGATTTATCCTTATGAGGCTATTCATACCAACATTAAAGGAACTAAGATTATTGCTGATTTATCGGTAAAATATAAGACAAGCAAGTTTGTGATGGTATCTACCGATAAGGCTGTAAATCCTACTAATGTGATGGGAGCTACTAAACGAGCTGCTGAATTATATGTTTCTTGTCTAAAGGATACAGGAGTTACCAATTTTATTGTTACTCGTTTTGGAAACGTATTAGGTTCGAATGGTTCTGTTATTCCTCTATTCAAGCGTCAAATTGATGCAGGAGGACCATTAACAGTTACCCACCCAGATATTACTAGATACTTTATGACCATACCAGAGGCATGTCAATTGGTATTAGAAGCATCCGTAATGGGACATGGGGGAGAAATATTTGTTTTTGATATGGGACAAAGTATGAAGATTGTGGATCTAGCTAAGCGTATGATACGTTTAAGTGGGTATAAGTACCCAGAGGAAATAGATATTAAGATAACAGGACTTCGTCCAGGAGAGAAAATCTTTGAAGAGTTATTAGCCAATAATGAGAATACTGTTAAGACACATCATGAAAAGATTATGATTGCATGTGTACCTGAACAAGACTTGACTTCTATTAAAGCTCTTTTAGAACAAATTTGTCATAGTGTTTGTGAACCTGGACTTCAGGATAATTCTCTAAACTTAGTACGCCAATTAAAAATTATTGTACCTGAGTTTAAAAGCCAGAATTCCCAGTATGAAAATATAGATAAACAATTGTGCTCTGTGCAATAGTGTACTAAAGATATACCATAGGTAAAACGCTCCTTTACAAGGAGCGTTTTTTGTTTATAGTAATTTGATATAGGTAGCAAAAAAAAGCAGCAAGATTAACCTCTTGCTGCTTCTTAGCTTAAAATGGTACTTGAATAAAGTACTATAGTATTTATTTTATTTGAAAAGCATTTTTAATGTCTTCAACACGGTCTAATTTTTCCCAAGTAAATAACTCTACTTCTAATTCAACTGTTTCTCCACCTGGTTTAGTAAAGGACTTTGTAACTGTTTGTGGTTTACGTCCCATATGACCATAAGCAGCTGTTTCACTATAGATAGGATTTCTTAACTTAAGGTTCTTTTCAATAAAGTATGGTCTTAAGTCAAATAACTCACTTACTTTCTGTGCGATTTGTCCATCTGATAATCCAGTTTTACTTGTATTATACGTATTGATATATAAACCTGTTGGTTTAGCAACACCAATAGCGTAAGAAACTTGAACTAAAGCCTCATCACAAACTCCAGCAGCAACTAGGTTTTTTGCAATATGTCTGGTAGCATAAGCAGCACTTCTGTCTACTTTACTTGGGTCTTTTCCTGAGAAAGCACCTCCACCATGAGCACCTTTTCCTCCGTAAGTGTCTACAATAATCTTACGTCCTGTTAATCCAGTATCTCCATGAGGTCCACCAATTACAAAAACTCCTGTAGGGTTGATTAAGTGTTCGATTTGCTCTGGGTTTTCAAATAAGTATTGGTATTGAGGATATTTAGCTAATAATCTAGGGATTAAAACTGTTTTAATATCTTTCTCAATTTGAGCTTGCATTTGTTTTTCTGCTTCTTGTTTAGCCTGTGGGCTTGCATCTGCAGGTTGAATGAAGTCATCGTGTTGAGTAGATAAAACAATAGTTACAATTCTAATAGGTGTATTATTATCATCATACTCTAAAGTAACTTGACTCTTAGCATCTGGTCTAAGGTAAGTAACTTCTTTGTTTTCTCTTCTTATTTGTGCTAGTTCTTGCAATAATTTATGAGACAAGTCTAAAGCTAAAGGCATATAGTCTTCCGTTTCTTTAGAAGCATATCCAAACATCATCCCTTGATCTCCTGCTCCTTGTTCCTCTGGGTTGCAACGATCTACTCCTTGGTTGATATCCGCTGATTGTTCGTGAATTGCAGATAAGATTCCACAAGAGTTTGCATCAAACATATACTCGCTTTTTGTGTAACCAATCTTGCGAATAACCTCTCTTGCGATTTGTTGTACATCTAGGTAAGTTTCACTTTTAACCTCTCCAGCTAAAATAACTTGACCAGTGGTAACTAAAGTTTCACAAGCTACTTTTGAGTTTTTGTCAAAAGCTAAAAAGTTGTCGATTAATGCGTCTGAAATTTGATCTGCGATTTTATCCGGATGTCCTTCACTTACAGATTCCGATGTGAAGTAATAAGCCATATTTACTATTTTTTTATAGATTAAAAAATAAGAGGAAGTGGCTAAAGGGAAGTAATGATATATTTCTGCTTTAGCATTTTTTTACCGAGGTTGCAATCAGTTCAAATTTTTCCTCCCTTTATTTGTGATGCAAATGTATTAACTATTTTGTATTAAAGGCAAGTTTTTTCGTACTTTATATTAAGCTTAACGAATATTTGTCACACTTATAGTCTAAAAATGTCTAGTTTTTTCCGCACACATTTCCTTAAGCTTTGAATTATAGCTATTTTCTACATATATTTATTGTGTAATTAGCAAAAAGAGCAAGATAAATTCGTTAAATTCTATTTTTAATTCTATTTTTATATACATTTGTCCCCCAACAATACGTTTTTAAAACAAGTACATATGAGATTACATAATGTGGATGATCAAAAGTCATTGTCGCCTAGAGTAGCACTTAACTTCTTAAAAGAAGGTAATAAGCGATTTGTTGCTAATTTAAAAGCACATAGCAACCTTTTAGAGCAAGTCAATAGTACTAAAGCAAATCAATTTCCTTTTGCTATTGTATTAAGTTGTATCGATAGCCGTACTTCTGCAGAATTAATTTTCGATCAAGGTCTTGGAGATATATTTTCTACTCGAATTGCTGGAAACATTTTAAACGATGATATCCTAGGCTCGATGGAGTTTGCTTGTAAGTTAGCAGGATGTAAGTTGATCGTTGTTTTAGGACATAGTCACTGTGGTGCAATAACTGGAGCTTGTTGTGGAACTAAATTAGGTCATTTGACTAATTTATTAGACAAAGTACAACCTTCGGTAGAATACGTGAAAAAGCATAATCCAGATTTAGAAATCACCTCTAAGGAAGCTGTGGATTTAGTTGCTTACCAAAATGTAACTCATACTTTAGAGCAAATTTTTGATAAAAGTACAGTATTACAACAAATGTACGAACAAGGAGACATTGGAGTAGTTGGTGCTTTTTATAAAGTAGAAACTGGAAGTGTAGACTTCGTACAAGAGTTATTTATTGACAAAAAATAAGATGTAATTGTGAAGCACAATGAATTCTACCGTAAAATCTTAGATAATAATAAGGTGTGGGTAGAGAAAAAACTGGCCATAAATCCCGAGTATTTCAAGCGACTAAGTGAAAAACAATCTCCTCCGGTTTTATGGATAGGTTGTTCGGATAGTCGTGTTCCTGCAAATGAAATAATAGGAGCTGATCCAGGGGATGTATTTGTACACCGAAATATAGCCAATATGGTTATACACTCGGATATGAATATGCTTAGTGTATTGGCCTATGCGGTGGATATATTAAAGGTTACCAATATCATTGTGTGTGGTCATTACGGTTGTGGTGGAGTGCTAGCTGCCATGAAAAACGAATCTTACGGACTTATAGACAACTGGATTCGTCACATTAAAACGGTTTATCGACTTCATCATGATGAACTAGACCAAATAGAGTGCGATCAAGAGCGCTTTAACCGTTTTGTGGAAGTAAACGTACAAGAACAAGTATATGATTTAGCTAAGACTTCTATTGTACAAGAAGCCTGGGCACGTAACCAAGAACTTAGTATACACGGATGGGTATATGGTTTAAATTCTGGCTACGTGACCGACTTAGAGGTAAATGTTACTAGCAATGCTGATTTAGACGAAGTATATCAGCTTAGCTTCAAAAAACTTTAATCGTTTTGTTGGATATTTTCGTTAAATGCACTTGGTAGTAAAGTAGGTATAAAACGAAGTATAATCGGTAGCATTACTGTTCCACCAGGTAGTAAGAATATGGCCAAAGAAGGTACTGTTTTAATAACTTCAATGGTTTGTGTTTTTACTATTTTCTTTTCCTGCTCTGTAAGTGGAGTAGTAGTAGCTTTAGCTAAAAGATTCATCAATTGGGCATCTTTTTTCATTTCTTTTACAATGCGAGTTTTATTTCGCGATAAAAGGTGCTCTATATAAGAAGTTGAGTTAGTAAGTATATTGCCAAATAAGTTAGTAGACTTGTAAAATTGGTAGTTGTTTGCATTTAACTGCACTAAGGCTTTAAAAGCTTCTGCACTTACCTCTAATTGATCCTTTTTCAATTCTAATAACTCAAAAATAGGCTGGTTTAACTCCGGTAATTCTATTTCTTTAGTGGTATTATTCCAAGCATTACAAACTGTAAAATCGCTAATAAAAGCAATTTCTAATTCCGATTTGTGAATTTTTTGATGTTCATCACTATTGATAGTTATGGACTTTTGTAAAAAAGAGATTAGTTTTTTATCCTGATCCCCTTTAGGGTCTATGTCTTTTTTAAAGGCTAATACAACTTCTTCTAATAAGTGGGCTAAAGTTTGGGTATAAGCATTAGGGTCAGTCTTATCAAAGAGGTATTTCTCAAAGGCTAAAACGTCCAAGCACAATAAAATCATATTTAGTACTAAATCGTTTTGGGCACTTTGGGAGAAAAAGTGATCTTTCCATCTACTAGTGAAAATTTCTTCTACTTTATCTTCTGGTTTTTTTGGTGAAAATAACTTAGTAAATAAATTGTTCTTATGAGGTATAAGAATCTCATAGAAGTCAATTAGAGTAGGAAGAAACTCCTGGCTCTTATCGTTGCTATGAAAGTATACTTGTTCTAATAATTGCAGATAACAAATTTTAGAAAGCTCTACTTGGGTGTATTTAAATTCATGGAAAGCCTCTGGGAAGCGCTCATAATTTAATAGTCCATAGGTAAAACCTAACTGTCTTACCTTAGCTATTATTTCTTTTTTAGAATGGTTAGGGAATAATTGAAATTTCTCGTGTTGGGAAAAATACTTTTTTATCCAACCATTAGCAGAAGGGTTCATATTGTATGTTTACTACTTTTAAGAAAAAAGATAACCTTTAAAAGGTTACCTTTTTTACCATTTAACTTGTTTTTCTATTGCTTTAATCATCTCAGCAGCGATATCTTTATTAGTTGCACCCTCGATTCCTTCTAAACCAGGTGAGGAGTTAACCTCTAATAATAAAGGACCTTTATCGGAGCGAATAATATCTACACCAGCCACTTTTAAGTTCATGGCTTTTGCAGCTTTGATGGCTATTTTCTTTTCCTCAGGAGTTACTTTTATCACCGATGCTGTACCACCCAAGTGGATATTGGCCCTAAATTCACCCGGTAAAGCTTCTCTTTGAATAGCTGCCACTACTTTGCCATCTACTACAAAACAGCGAATATCCTTTCCGTTTGCCTCTTTGATGAATTCTTGTACTAATATATTAGCATTTAAACTCTTAAAGGCATTGATAACACTCTCTGCTGCTTTTTTAGTTTCAGCAAGTACCACACCTTTTCCTTGAGTACCTTCTAAAAGTTTAATAATTAGCGGACTTCCTCCAACCATTTTAATCAGATCATTGGTGTCTAATGGAGAGTTAGCAAAACCTGTAGTAGGTATATCTATTCCATTGTTTAACAAGAGCTGTAAAGAGAATAATTTATCTCTACTTTGGGTGATAGCTGCCGCGCTATTTAAGCTAAATACTTTTAGGGATTCAAAGTGTCTAGTTAAGGCGCATCCATAATAGGTCATACTTGGACGTATACGAGGAATTACTGCATCAAAATCATTTAATACTCTTCCTCCTCTGTAATGTATCTCTGGTTGGTTAGCATCTAGTTTCATGTAGCAGTATTTTAAATTTAAAAAGTGCATTTCATGACCTCTAGCTTCTCCTGCTTCGATAATTCGTCGGTTGCTGTATAAATCTGGGTTACTAGCTAAAAGACCAATTCTAAGACCGGTACGTTCGGTTTTAACCGCATTATAATATTCTTGTATTTTTTCTATAGTTGGTTGTCCAAGTAGAAAATGTTGTTCAGGATCTACTAATAACTTACCAATCATAGCTTCTCTACCCAATAGCATTCTATAGCCCATCGAGTCTCTATTGGTTAGGGTTAATTCGATTTCCCAACTCATATCGGCAAGCTCGATGTTAGTAGCAATCACAAAGCGGGATTCTTTACTTCCACTAGAACTTTTTATTATTCTCTTATCGATTACTTTAGCTTCGCAATGGATAAGTGTTTTTCCATTATTTTGAAGGGGATTTACATTAAATTTTACCCAAGGTTCTCCATCTTTTTCAAAAGGAGTTATGTTAAGCGCATGCAAAGCAGAGGTTTTAGCCCCTGAATCTACTCTTGCTTTAATAGCAGGAATTTTTAAAGTAGAAAAAGAACACCATTCTTCACTACCAACAATTACTTTGTTTACCATATATGAAAATTATTTTGCGAATGTAGTATATTAAATATAATCCTTCGCTATGAAATAAAAAAAAATAAAGCCTAGTTTATTTTGGTTTTATTTACTTGAAAATAGGGGAGTTATCCTTTTTCTTTAGGCTTAATTTAGTTTTAAAACAGTTGGTTTTTTATCCTTTAGAACTTAAAAGTATAGGGAAATATTTAAAGCTAGTAAATACAAAAAAAATAAGCCTACTAATTAGTAGGCTTATTTTGGTTTTGTATCACGGTAATTTCTAATTCTTCTTTGTCCTTAGAAATAGAAAGTTCCACTTTATCTCCGATTGAAATTTTAGAGTTTACAATTTCTTGTGCTAAAGGATCTTCAATATATTTTTGGATTGCTCTTTTTAAAGGACGAGCTCCATATTGTTTGTCAAAGCCTTTCTCAGCAATGAATTCCTTAGCAGAATCCTCAAGGTGGATTTCATATCCAATTTCTTGAACTCTTTTATATAGCTTGTCTAATTCAATATCGATAATTAATTGAATGTGCTCTTTTTCTAAAGGATTAAAGACAATTATATCGTCGATTCTATTTAAGAACTCTGGTGCAAATGCTTTCTTAAGTGCATTTTCAATCACTGATTTTGAATGTTGATCAACTTGTTCTTTACGTGCAGTTGTTCCAAAACCAACGCCTTGTCCAAAATCTTTTAATTGACGTGCACCGATATTAGAAGTCATAATTATAATGGTGTTTCTAAAATCTACCTTTCTACCTAAGCTATCGGTTAAGTGTCCATCGTCTAAAACTTGTAAAAGCATATTGAATACATCCGGGTGAGCTTTCTCTACTTCATCAAATAGAATAACGCTATAAGGCTTTCTTCTTACTTTTTCCGTTAACTGACCACCTTCTTCATAACCAACATATCCCGGAGGTGCTCCAACTAATCTTGAAACGGCAAATTTCTCCATAAATTCACTCATATCAATGCGTAATAAGGCATCTTCTGAATCGAACATCTCTTTGGCAATTACCTTGGCAAGTTGTGTTTTACCTACTCCGGTTTGTCCAAGGAAGATAAAGGATCCAATTGGGCGATTAGGGTCTTTTAATCCAGCTCTATTACGTTGAATTGCCTTGGCAATTTTTTCTACTGCTTGGTCTTGTCCAATTACTTTTTGTTGGATTTGGTTTGGTAGATTAGCTAGTTTTGTAATTTCTTTTTCCGCAATTCTATTAACAGGAATTCCAGTCATCATAGAAACAACATCTGCAACATCTTGTTCAGATACAACAATGCGATTAGATTTTACGTCGTTCTCCCAGTCTTTTTGAGCCAGGGATAGATCTTTTTCTAGTTTTTTCTCCTTATCTCTTAACTCAGCAGCTTCCTCGTATTTTTGCTTTTTAACCATGTCGTTTTTATCCTGGCGCACTTCTTCTAATTGGGTTTCAAGCTCCACTATGTTTTGTGGAACATTGATATTAGTTAAGTGAACACGAGAACCAACTTCATCCATAGCATCTATAGCTTTGTCCGGAAGGAAGCGATCGCTCATATAGCGGTCGGTTAATTTCACACAAGCCACTAGTGCCTCAGGTGTATAAGTTACATTGTGGTGTGTTTCGTATTTATCTTTAATATTGTTTAAAATAATGATGGTTTCCTCCACAGAGGTAGGTTCCACTATTACTTTTTGAAATCTTCTTTCTAAAGCTCCGTCTTTTTCAATGTGTTGTCTAAACTCATCTAGAGTAGTTGCTCCAATACATTGTAGTTCTCCTCTTGCTAAAGCAGGCTTAAACATATTAGAAGCATCTAAAGAACCAGTGGCTCCACCAGCTCCAACGATGGTGTGAATTTCATCAATAAATAAAATGATATCTGGGTTTTTCTCCAGTTCATTCATTACTGCTTTCATTCTTTCTTCAAATTGGCCTCTGTATTTAGTACCTGCTACCAAAGAAGCTAAGTCTAAGGTAACTACTCTTTTATCGAATAAAACACGAGAAACCTTCTTTTGGATAATGCGCAAAGCCAAACCTTCGGCAATAGCAGATTTACCCACTCCAGGTTCTCCAATTAATAAAGGATTATTTTTTTTACGACGGCTTAGAATTTGAGATACTCTCTCAATTTCTTTCTCTCTCCCAATTACTGGATCAAGTTTGCCATTCTCGGCCATTTCTGTTAAATCTCTACCAAAATTATCTAAAACTGGAGTTTTAGTTCTTTTAGTAGATTTGCTAGTGAAATTGTCACTATTGTCATCATTGTCTCTGTCATTTTGACTGCTTGGGTCATAGGTTTGAGCAGAAGGTTGATCTGCAATATCTTGGTTATCAGAATTTACATCACTAACATTTCCAAGGTATTGGTGTTTAACAGCATCATAATCTACTTTTAATTTAGTTAAAACCTGAGCTGTTGGATCGTCGTTGTTTTTTAAAATACACAACAATAAATGAGCAGTGTTAATTTCTCTATTCTTGAAAAGTTTAACCTCTAAATAGGTTAAACGCAATGCTCTTTCAGCTTGTTTGGTTAAACTCAAGTGAGCCTTATCATTCATAACGGTATGATTAGCTGTAGTTGGGTTTAAGGTTTCTATTTTGTGGCGTAGAAAATCTACGTCTATATCTAAATTGCGTAGGATAGTAGATGCTTCACCTTGCTCCACTCTTAGTAGGCCTAATAAAAGATGTTCTGTTCCAATAAAGTCGTGACCCAATCTTAGGGCTTCGTCCTTACTGTAGGAAATTACATCTTTAACCTCTTGTGAAAAATTGTCTTCCATTGTTTATTAATATTTAGGTGAATATTGATATGTGACTATATTGCAAAAAGTGTTCCTTGCCCTATAGCTGTCATAAGCTAATATGACAAAAAAACAGCTATTAAAAAAATATGTGCTTAAGTTTTTTTAAAAAAAATCGAAAAGCATATTTTCTGGGGTAAATACTTGTTAAAAGATATGGAATAAAGCCACGAAATCCATATATTAGCACGTTTAATATTTTGAGAAATTTAATTTTATATACTTATGTCTGAAGGAGAAAAGTTGATTCCTATTAACATAGAAGAGCAAATGAAGTCGGCTTACATTGATTATTCAATGTCTGTAATTGTTTCTAGGGCTCTTCCGGATGTTAGAGATGGCTTAAAACCTGTTCATCGAAGAGTATTATTTGGAATGTACGAATTAGGTACTTTATCTAATAGAGCACATAAAAAGTCTGCTAGAATTGTAGGAGAGGTTCTAGGAAAGTATCACCCACATGGAGATACTTCGGTATATGATGCGATGGTTCGTATGGCTCAAGAATGGAGTATGCGATACTTGCTAGTAGATGGTCAAGGTAACTTTGGTTCTGTGGATGGTGATAGCCCTGCGGCTATGCGTTATACAGAAGCGAGAATGAAAAAGTATTCGGAGGAAATTCTTGCCGATATCGACAAAGAGACAGTTGATTTTCAACTGAACTTTGATGATACATTGCACGAGCCTACGGTAATGCCTACTAGAGTACCAAACTTACTTGTGAATGGTGCTTCTGGAATTGCAGTGGGAATGGCAACTAATATGGCACCCCACAACTTATCAGAAGTAATCGATGGAACTTTAGCTTATATTGATAATCACGATATCACTATCGACGAGTTGATGGAGTACATTAAGGCTCCAGACTTCCCAACAGGTGGTGTAATTTATGGTTATGAAGGTGTAAGAGAAGCTTTCAAGACGGGCCGTGGACGTGTTGTAATGCGTGCAAAGGCAAATTTCGAAGAAGTGGATGGAAGAGAGTGTATCGTGGTAACGGAAATCCCTTATCAGGTGAATAAAGCAGAAATGATTAAAAAAACTGCTGAAAGCATCAATGATAAGAAAATCGAAGGTATCTCGACAATTAGAGATGAATCCGACCGTAAAGGGATGCGTATTGTATACGTTTTAAAAAGAGACGCTGTTCCAAACATCGTTTTAAATACCTTATATAAATACACTCAATTACAGTCTTCTTTCAGTGTTAATAATATTGCTCTTGTAAATGGAAGACCTCATACTTTAGATTTAAAGGAGTTAATTTTCTACTTCGTAGAGCACCGTTTAGATGTAGTGACTCGTCGTACACAATTCGAATTAAGAAAAGCAGAAGAAAGAGCACACATATTAGAGGGATTAATTATTGCTTCTGATAATATTGATGAAGTAATTGCTATTATTCGTTCTTCTTCTAATCCAGAAGAGGCAAGAGCAAGATTAATCGAACGTTTTAGCTTAAGTGATATTCAAGCTCGTGCTATTGTAGAGATGCGTCTACGTCAATTAACAGGACTAGAGCAAGATAAACTACGTGGTGAGTACGAAGAAATCATGAAGTTAATTACTCACTTACGTGAATTATTAGCAAACAAAGATCTTTTAATGAATCTTATCAAAGAAGAATTAATCGAAATCAAAAATAAATACGGAGATGAGCGCCGATCAGTAATTGAATATGCTGGTGGGGATGTTAGTATCACCGACTTAATTGCAGATGAGCAAGTAGTTATTACTATTTCTCATGCTGGATATATTAAAAGAACACCACTTTCAGAATATAAGACACAAAATAGAGGAGGAGTAGGACAAAAATCTGCTGGAACAAGAGACCAAGATTTCTTAGAGCATATGTATGTTGCTACCAACCACCAATATATGTTATTCTTTACTCAGAAAGGAAAATGTTTCTGGATGAGAGTTTACGAGATTCCAGAAGGGACTAAAACAAGTAAAGGTAGAGCTATTCAAAACCTAATCAATATTGAGAATGACGATAAGGTGAAAGCATTTATTTGTACACAGGACTTAAAAGACGAAGAGTACATCAATAATCATTATGTGATTATGGCTACTAAGCAAGGTCAAGTGAAGAAAACACCTTTAGAGCAATATTCTCGACCACGTCAAAATGGTATTATGGCCATTACTATTAAGGAAGATGATGAGCTATTAGAAGCTAAATTAACCGATGGTAAGAGTAAAGTACTACTTGCAGTTCGCTCTGGTAAATTAGTTCGTTTTGATGAGGAAAAAACTCGCCCAATGGGTAGAACTGCCTCAGGAGTTCGCGGAATTACTCTAGCGGATGATAAGGATGAAGTAATTGGCATGCTTTCTGTAAGTGATATGACAAGTGAAATTCTTGTAGTATCGGAAAATGGATACGGAAAACGTTCTGCATTAGATGAGTACCGTGAAACCAACCGTGGTGGAAAAGGGGTGAAAACCATGAACATCACCGATAAAACAGGAGAATTAGTTTCTATTAGTTCGGTTACCGATCAAGATGATTTAATGATTATTAATAAATCGGGATTAACTATTCGTATGCGTGTTTCTGAACTTCGTGTTATGGGACGTGCAACACAAGGAGTGAAATTAATTAATATTAAAGATACGGACTCTATTGCAGCGGTTTGTAAGGTAATGAAAGACGAAGATGAAGATGAGTCTACTTTACATCAATTGCCTTTAGAAGAAGGAGAAACAGGAGATTTATTTAAGCACCAAAATCTAGAAGAGGAGCAGGAAGATCAAGAAGATCAGGAATAATTTTTGCTAATCAATAGATACCTATTTTGTCAAATTAAAAAACTATAAAAGATGAATAAAAAGTATGCTTATTTATTTACTGCTTTAATGATTTCAGGATTATCTATGGCTCAGAAAAAAGAGCTAAAAGATGCTGAAAAAGCAGTGAAAAAAGGAGATGTAACAGAGGCTACTGCTGCTTTGAAAACAGTAGAAGCACTTTTAGGTAGCGCTACTAAAGAGCAACAAGCACAATACTATGCATTACAAACTAATCTTGCTTACCAACAAGTAGAGAAGAATGTAGATGTAGATAGTAATGTGGATAAAGTACTAGCTTCTTATAAGAAGCTTACTGAGGTAGAACCTAACAAAAGCAGTAAGTTAATTCAAGTAGCAGATCAAGAACTTTTATCTGTTGCTAATAAAGTAGTAAATATTGCTATTGAAGATAATAGTTCTTCAAATTTTAAGGGTGCTTCTCGTAGATTTAACCAAGCGTTTCAATTAAATCCAAAAGACACTATTTATTTGTATTATGCTGCTTCTACAGCTATTAATGCTCAAGATTTTGACCAAGCTGCTACATACTACAAACAATTATTAGACTTAGGATATGATGGAAGCTCTTCTTACTACACAGCAGTAGAGAATGAGTCAGGTGAAGTACAAAACTTCGGAAGTGATTCTAAGATGCGTGATTTAATGGTAAAACAAGGAACTCACTCTTCTCCAGAGAAAGTAGTTGAGGAGTCTAAACGACCAGAAATCATCAAAAACTTAGCTTTAATTTACTACCAAGAAGGAAAGTTTGATTTAGCAGAACAAGCAATTGTAGAGGCTAGAAAATCTAACCCTGAGGATATCAACCTTTTACTTACACATATGGATTTATATTTAAAATCCAACAATATGGGTAAATATACAGAGCTTGCACGTGAGGCTTTAGCTAAAAATCCTAATGATGATGTTTTATTATACAACTTAGGAGTAACTAGTTTCCAAGCAGGGAACTTAGAAGAAGCTAGAAAGTATTACCTAGAGGCAATCCGCGTTAATCCTAAGAGTGAAAATGCTTATTTAAACTTAGCATTCTTAAAATTACAAAAGGATGAGGAGATTACCAATGAGATGAATAGTCTTGGTATGAGTGCTGCTGATAATAAGAAGTACGAAGCTCTTTTAGCTAAAAAGAAAGAAATGTATAGAGATGCAATGAATGACTTAGAAAAGGTAATATCTATTAATCCAGATAACCAAGAAGCTGTTCAAACTCTTAAAGGTATTTACAATGCTTTAGAGATGACAGATAAGTTAAACGCATTAAATGCAAAAGGATAATCCTTTACTTATAATACAAAAAAAGCGATCAAATTTAATTTGATCGCTTTTTTTATTTCTATCCTCCTTGGTTTTTATTATCCCAAAAAGGGCTATGATTTGTAGAACTTACTCGTTTTCTAAGTTTCTTATTTTGTTTAATTTATCTTCCCATATTTTGGTTTCCTCTTTCAACTTATAAATGTTTTTATGTACTTCCATTACAAGTGGGTTATTAGGAGCAGGGTTTTGAATATAAGCTAGGTTGTTCTCTAGCTGTAAGGTATTATTGTGTAATTCCTCTATTTTACGTTGAATAAAAACAGCTTCATTTTGCAACTTTCTAGTATCGTTAGAATCCAAAATTGAGTCCAATCTATTTTTGAATTTAACCTGTTCGGTCTCTCTTCTACTAAGGTTTAACTTGGCAAAGAAAGTATCGAGTAATCTATTGAATTTACCTTCTATAAAACGTTTATTATCGGGTACCTTCCCTATAGACTTCCAATTGTTGATATGGTTTTTTATCTCTGCTAAGTCTGTTTTATGGTCTCCAGATAGCTCAAAACTTTTCAGTAGTTGTAAGTATTCCTTTTTACGAGTAAAACTAGATTCCTCTTCCTTCAAGGTTTTTGCAGCCTGTTGGTGTAGATTCTCAAAGTAGTGATTACAGGTAGATTTAAACAACTTCCATAGTTTATCAGAATGTTTCTTTGGTACATGACCTATTTCTCTCCATTGCAGCTGGATCTTTTTCATAATAGGAGTAGCCATGGCAAAGTCTGTACTATCCTTTAATTCCATCGCTTTTTCTAGAAGAGCGGTTTTTTTGATATAGTTGGCCTGTTGGTCTTTCTTTAAATGCTTATAAAAGTTGTTTTTTTGCGTATTAAAGTTTCTAGTTGCAAGTTTAAATAAGTCCCAAACTTCATCACTGTTCTCATTGGGAACTTTGCCAATAGTATAGTATTTAGCGCGTAATTGCTCTACTTTTTTTATTTCTCTTTGCCAAGCGCCATGGCTGTCAAAGTCTTGTTTAGACAATTGATCAATCTGGCTAATGATAGCAACTTTTGCATGTAGATTTTCTCTTTCTACTTGTCGTAGTTGATCAAGGATAAGTTCTCTTTTAGCATATAAGGCTTTAGTTGCTTCAAAGAATTCTTTCCAAACTTGGTCTCTCACTTCTCTAGATACTGGTCCTATGTCTTCCTTCCAAGTACGATGTAAGATTTGCAATTCATTGAAGGCAGCAATTACATCACTTTTTTCTAGTAGATCTTTTGCACGTTGAACAAGGCGTTGTTTCTGTTCTAAGTTATGTTTAAAGTCCAGTTGTCTTGTTTCATTATCTAGTTGTAATAAGTCGTAAAATCTTTCTACTTGAAAATGGTAATTACTCCATATATCTTCATATTTATCCTTTGGAATAGATCCTGCTTTATTCCACTGGTCTCTTAACTCATTTAATTGCTTTATAGAAACCTTGGTAGAGGTTTTATCTTCTACCATATCTTTGATCTTTTCAATGATCTGTAGACGATTCTCTAAGTTTGCTTGCAGGCGAGCTTCAAGTTCTTGGCGGTAGGTATTTCTTTTTTGTTTGTATAGTTTATAGTAATGATCAAATTGCTCCTTAGGGGCGCATTTAAATTCAAAATCGCTTTCTAAAGCATCCGGGTTATTTTGTAGAAAAGCATCCCTTTTTTGCTCGAATAGGTCATCGTACTTTTGAATAAAATTCTTTTTGATTTGCTCAATATTGTCCCTAATGTTTTTAATAGGATGGTTTTCGGTTAGGTCTTTTAATACATTACTTAAAGAAGCTAAATCCATTTGTTCATAGTCCAAGTTATCTACTATGATTTGTGCACTACTTAGTTCTTGTTCTTCTCCTATTTCAGCATTAACTGCCGTGATAGAAGCCAGAGTAGTGTCCTTAGTAGTATTGGATTGGTTGTTTTGTCCATCTGCTAGCTCTTGCAGGTTATCATTCGATTGGTTGTGCATAATTAAAAAACTATTACGTTGAACAATTATTTGTTTGTATTTTACTACAATATAGTCAATTCTACTGATAAAAAAACAAAATACTCCCATTATTTGTAGCTAACCCTCTCTTTAGGGCTACTTTAGCTGAAAAAAGCTCGTTATTTCTCCAAGTACTTTACCTTAGGCATACTTGCTTGGGATAAGGGCAAAGAAAAACGCCCTAAGAACAGTAATTGTCTTAGGGCGTTATCTTTATAGTGATAAGTTGGTATAACTTATTTATTCCATATTTTCCAGGCTTTTTGGGCTTGTAAAACAAGCATAGGGTAACCATTGATAGTTACTGCTCCATTTTGGCTTGCTTGTTTTAAAAAGGCAGTTTGTTCTGGATTGTAAATTAAATCATAAGCAATGTGATCAGGGGTAAAACCACTATAGTCAATAAGGGGCTTATCTTCTACATTAGGAAAAGTACCCAAAGGAGTAGTGTTGATTACAATTTTATATTTTTGAAGTAATTCCGGTGTTACTTGCTCATAGGATAGTTGTCCTTTTTTTGGACTTCTACTTACTATGGTATAGTCTATTTTTAATTTATCAAGGGCATATTCAATGGCTTTACTAGCTCCGCCATTTCCTAAGATTAAAGCTCTTTTATGACGTAACTTTAAAAGTGGTTTTAACGAATGGTAAAAACCATACCAATCCGTATTATACCCTTTTAATTTACCTTTTTTAGTTACTTTAATAGTATTTACAGCGCCTATTTTTTTGGCTGTTTTCCCTAGAGAATCTAAATAGGGGATAACTTCCACTTTATATGGGATAGTAACATTTAGTCCTTCTATATTTTTATGGTCTTTGAAGATACCTTCGAAGTCCTCTATACTTTGCAAATCAAAGTTTTGGTAAGAGTGATTCTTTAGATTCTCTTTTTCAAATTTTTCTGTGAAGTGGTTTTTCGAAAAAGAATAAGAAATATTCTTACCTATTAATCCGTAGTTTTTTGTCATGTTTTATAGCTTAAAAAGCTATTTCAAAGGTGAAATAGCTTTTGTATTATTGGTTGTCGAATTTACTTAAAATGTTTTGTACAAAGGGATTATTCCACATGTTTGGGAAAATTCTTTGTATGATTTCTCTGCCCCTAGAATCTTGAACTAGTGCTTTATTTAAATAAAACTCTCCTTGCTCATTTTCCGATAGGATAAAATACAGAGCTGCTAAGCGGTAATTGACCTCTGCAGTATTGGCGTGAAAATCCGCTATTTGTAATAGCTTTTGGATAGCTAAGGGATACTGCTCTAAGATATAAAGTGTATCCGCCCATTCAATCCAGTGTTCCATTAGGTAATTGCCTAATTCGGCTGCTTTTTTATAGCCTACTTCTACCTCTTTGAAATTCAGAGTGTTTTTGTTTAACACCGCATATCTGATCCAATATTTTTGGTTCAGCTCATCGATTTGTATAGCCTTTTGTAAATAGAAAAGTGCTTTGTCGTATTTACATTCCTTAATAGATATATCGGTAAGGGCAATCCATCCTTTATCTAGTAATGGATCTTCGTGTACTGCTCTTTTATAGTATTGGTAGGCTTTTGGAAAATCGTTTAATTGTTCAAAACAACTTCCAATGCGCAGTAATACAAAGGAGGTAGCATCATCTAGCTCTAAAGTGGTATTATAACTTTCAATGGCCTCTGTGTATTTTTCTAACTTCTCTAAAGCTTTTCCTTTTTCTAAATAAGCTCCTAAGAAGTATTCATCGATTAAAGTAGCGTATTCAAAAGCCCAAACTGCCTTATCATAGTCCTTTAAAGTAAAGTACTCTCTACCTAATTGATGCCAAGCAATTTCACTATAAGGCTTTTTATCAATGTATTGAGTCAAGAAGTCAATAGCTTCTTGGGTTTCGCTTAAAAAGTCAAAACAATAAATAACGTTATAAAGCGCCGATTGGTCCTCTTGGTCTTTTTCAAGACATAGAATAAAGTTCTCCTTTGCCTTTTGAATTTCATCTAAAAGAAGATATTCCATGGCAATTAAAGAGTAAACATCTGCTAAATCTTGGGTAAGAGTAAGGGCAGTTTCTAAGGAAGCAATAGCCTGTTGGTGTTGTCCTTTCTTAGAAAGTATCGTTGCTCTTTGTATGTATATTTCCTCATTAGTGGGATCAATTTCTTGGATCTCATTTAAAAGGCGATCTACTTGATCGTATTTGTGTTCGAAAATTAAAATTTCTACTTCCACTAGCTTTAAACCAACTGAATTAGGGTGTTGAGCACAACCTAATTTAAGTGCTTTTTTAGCTAGATTAAGTTTTCCTGAATCTAAATAATGTAAGATAATATTCTCAAATTCCTCGGAATCAAAGAACAATACTTTATTGGTCTTGAGCATTGACTCAAAACGCGAAAGGGTTAATCTGTATTCTTCGTCTTCTTCGTTATCTAAATGCATAGTTTTGTTTTTTTGTACAAAAAATTATAAACCTAACTCTTGTTGTACTTCATTTAAGGCTTGTATAATCATTTCACAGCCTTGTCTAATTTCTTGTTCAGAAATAGTAAGGGGAGGAGTAATACGGATGGCTTTACCTTCAAAAAGTAGCCAAAATAATATCAATCCTTTTTCCTTACATTTAAGAATCACTCTATTGGTAACTTCACTACTTACAGTCATTGGAGCAAGCATTAGTCCAATTCCTCTGATCTCTTCAATTAATGGGTGAACTAATAATTCTCTAAATAGCTTTTCCTTTTCTAAGGTTTGGGCCATAATATCAGTATGTACCAATTCTTTTAAAACTGCTAAACTTGCCGCAGCAATAACAGGGTGACCACCAAAGGTGGTAATATGTCCAAATCCTGGGTTGCTATACAGAGTGTCCATATGCTCATCACTAGCCATAAAAGCACCACATGGCATACCGCCTCCCATTCCTTTACCCATTACTACAATATCAGGTACTACTTCATAGTTTTGGAATCCAAACAACTTTCCAGTTCTTCCGAATCCTGGTTGAATCTCATCCAAAATCATTAAGGCACCTACCTCTTGACAACGCTTTTTTACTTTGGTTAAAAAACCGTCAAAGGGCTGTATAAAACCAGCTCCACCTTGAATAGTTTCCAAAATAATACCAGCGGTTTTCTCGGTAATTTTTAAAAGATCCTCTTCATTATTAAAGGTGATAAAATCTACATCTGGAAGTAGTGGTCTATAAGCTCTTTTTCTTTCCTCAAATCCCATTACACTCATAGAACCCATAGTATTTCCATGGTAGGCATTAAAGCAAGAGATAAGCTGGCTTCTACCTGTTACTCTTTTAGCTAATTTTAATGCTCCCTCGGTAGCCTCTGTTCCGGAGTTTACCATATAGGTTTTGTTCAGCGGTTTTGGCGCATGCTCAGAAAGTAACTTACAAAACTCCACAGCTGGATCCTGGATGTATTCTCCATAAACCATTACGTGAGTATATTTATCTACTTGCTCTTTAATGGCTTTGCTTACCTCTGGGTGTTGATGACCTAGAGTACAGGCGGAAACACCTGCAACAAAGTCCAAATGAGCTTTATTATCTGTATCATATATATAGGACCCCTTGGCATGAGATACACTCATTGCAAGTGGGTTTGGAGATGTCTGTGCTTGGTATTTAAAAAAATCTTTTTGCATTATAATTCCATGTTTTTAAGGAGCTTTTCTATAGCTCCGAAAAATAATTTTTATGTATTTTAATAAGGTAACCCCTTGTCTATTAATCAAGTAATAGGTAGGGTTATTTGTTTGCAAAGATAAAGAACTTTTCACGTAAAGTGAAAACCTGTTTTTATAGGATTATTATTCCTGTATAGTTGGATTTTCAGGGGTAGGCTGACTTTGTTCTAAAACAGTTTCTTGAGATAGTTCTTGTGTAGATGTACCTATAGTATCTTGGTTGCCCATTGAAGGTTCTACCCAAGAGGACTCTTCCATGTCTTGCTCTTGTTGCAATTGTGGTAAGTCAGGATTTAGCTCGATGGTTTGCTCTTGTAATGGAATAGGAGTAGTAAAACGCTGTTTGGTTTTATCTAATTCTTGTAAAAGGGCTTTTTCCATATCTAATTCTTCTTGTGGAAAAATTTGCTCTAAAGAATCTATTCTCTCACTTGCTCTCCATAAAAATCCGCGTAGAGTTCTAGCATTTGAAGGTAAATCTTTCTCGGGATACATCTCACTGCTTGGATCTACAAATTTAGTTGCAGAGGCAATTTGGCCATCTTCAAACAATAGGTTGATATGAGAACAAATACCTTTGTCAATACCAACTAATTCTTTGTTGTCGTTATATAGATAATAGATCATTTCTGTGTTTTTGATAAGATCTATCTCTTTGAGTTTACCCTCTTGGAAACTACCATATAAATTAACTCCTTTTAATTGGTTATAACCTGGGCCAATGGTGTCTTTTTCAATAACAAAAGCATCTTGTAATACCTTTAAAGAGTCCAATACTTGGGTCTGAGGATTGTTTAATAGTTCAATAATCTTACCACTTAATTGGTTTTCTTTACTCCATACTACAGGGGAGCCTAAGAGTTGAGTAACTCCGGTTTGTTCCATAGACACAATAGAGTCTGCCTTTGCGCTCATACTATCTCTTAGGATACGGGCTCCATTATAGGCTCTAATGATACGGTGTTTCTCTGGACCAGAAAGGCTAATATGCGGGGCATATAGGTACATGATTGTACCATCTTGTTCCTCTTTACTAACTAATGGTTTTTTAGTTACAAAAACAGAGTCAATGCTTTGGTATACCTCTGCGTAGTGACTAGTTACTGTAGCTTTATTGATTGTATCGGTTATTTTGACATTAAAAGATGCAGAAGCGAACTCTTTATTTCTATCGTAATAGATAGAATCTGCCTCTATTTTTCTTTTCTCATGCCAGATATAGGAGTTTTTTAGAAGTTTGGCTATTTCTTTTTCTACATCGTAAAAACCATTCTCAGTATAGATAGAGTTTTCTTGGTTAACAATAGTAGAAGGGCCTATTAGATAGGCATGTTGACCTACTTCATAATAATCTAAATGATCTGAATTTACCTTAGTTTGATCCTCTGTTAGAATAGTTACTCCATTTAAAAACTGGAATTTCTTTTGATCCGAATAATATCTCCCATCGGTACTAGTTAAGGTAGTTCCTTTGTTTTTTATGGTTCCAAAAGAATCATAAAATAACAAACTTCTATTTCTATCGTATTTTAAAGTATCCGTTAAAAGGGTAGAGTCCGGTGAAGTAAGAATTACATCACCTTGAGCGTAAGCAAAACCATTATTACCATTGTATTCTGCATACGAACTATCTAGGGTTAAAGTATCTTTTTGAACCACATGTACCTGGCCAAATAGTTTTAAGTAGTTCTCCTTCTCAAAATAAAATGCTCTATCACAAGTCATGGTCATACCATCGTGCTCTGCAGATACGTTACCAGTTAAAATTACCGCATCGGGTAGGATATTTTGGTTGATATCGGAAAAATCTGCATGATGAATAATGATTTTATTTTGTTTTTGCGTTTGTGCAAAACAAGTAAAACAAAACAGTAGAAAAAATATAATATAATGCAATGCTCTCAAGTCAATAATTTTTTTCAAATTTAAGTAAAATTTGCGTATAAAGATTTTTGTTGGCAATAAATTATCAGTTATAAGGCGTTATTTGAAAGCAAAAAAAAAGCACCTTAAAAAAGGTGCTTTATCGCTAAGGTATTAGCTTATTTTAATATTGTTTGCGTTCTATCTGGACCTACAGAAACAATTTTCACAGGTACACCAACTTCTTTTTCAATAAAGCTAATGTAGTGTTTCAATTCTTCTGGTAATTGATCAAAAGACGTCATTTTAGTTAAGTCTTGATTCCATCCTTTGATTTGTTGATAGATCGGTTGAATGTTTTGCGGTTCTATATTATAAGGAAGGTGATCGATTTCCTCTCCTTTATATAAGTATTTAGTACAAACTTCTAATGTATCAAAACCAGATAAAACATCTGCTTTCATCATATAAAGTTCTGTTACTCCGTTTACCTCTACAGCATATTTTAAAGCAACTAAGTCTAACCATCCACAACGTCTAGCTCTTCCTGTTACTGAACCGAACTCACGTCCAACTTCAGCCATAGTTTGACCAGTTTTATCAAATAATTCTGTTGGGAAAGGTCCACTTCCAACGCGAGTAGTGTAAGCTTTGAAAATTCCGAAAACATTTTTTACTTTGTTTGGAGAAATTCCTAAACCTGTACAAGCACCAGCAGCAGTAGTGTTAGAAGAAGTAACAAATGGATATGTTCCAAAATCAATATCTAAAAGAGATCCTTGAGCTCCTTCAGCTAAAATAGATTTTCCTTCTTTTAAAGCAGTGTGTAAGTAGTGCTCACTATCGATGAAAGTTAATTTCTTTAATTGCTCAACAGCATTAAAGAACTCTTCTTCCATTTCTTGTAAGTTATACTGTAACTCCACATCATGAAACTTGATCATAGCCTCATGTTTGTCTGCTAAAGAACGGTAACGCTCTTGGAAGTCAGCAAGCTCAATATCTCCTACTCTTAAACCGTTTCTACCAGTTTTGTCCATATATGTTGGACCAATACCTTTTAATGTAGAACCAATCTTAGCTTTACCTTTAGCTGTTTCTGAAGCAGCATCCAATAAGCGGTGTGTAGGTAAGATAAGGTGTGCTTTTCTAGAGATTAATAAACGAGTGTAAATATCGATATTGAATTTCTCTAAGCCTTCAATTTCTTTGATAAAGACTACAGGGTCAATTACAACTCCGTTTCCAATGATGTTAATGGCATTTTTATGAAAAATTCCAGAAGGGATTGTTCTTAAAACGTGCTTAATTCCATCAAACTCTAAAGTATGTCCTGCGTTTGGGCCTCCTTGAAAACGTGCAATAATGTCGTATTCTTTTGTTAATACGTCAACAATTTTACCTTTTCCTTCATCGCCCCATTGTAGGCCAAGTAGTAAATCTACTGTCATTATTTGTGTTGTTAAATGTTGTTTATTTCGATTTTTAATTCTTTAGGTATTATTCTTGTTCTTTGGTTGGCGTGTTTTTTTTCACTCCATAAAAGTACAAAGAATGCGTGCTAATTTCTACATCAAAAATTTCTTCAATCGTCTTTTTGATTGTTTGAATTCTAGGATCGCAAAATTCAATTACCTCTCCTGTATCGGTTAAAATAAGATGATCATGTTGCTTGTCAAAATACGATTTTTCGTAATGCGCTTGATTTTGACCAAATTGGTGGCGTCTTACTAAACCACATTCTAAAAGAATTTCTATGGTATTATATAAAGTAGCTCTACTAACTCGGTAATTCTTATTTTTCATTTTGATATAAAGACTCTCGATATCAAAATGGTCTTCGCTATCATAAATTTCCTGTAAAATAGCGTAACGCTCCGGGGTTTTTCTATGCCCTCTCTCTTCTAAGAATTTGGTAAATACGTTTTTAACTATTTCCTGATTTTTTTCACTTCCCATGTCAAAATATCTTAACTGCAAATATATAGCTATTTTTGTTTTCAAGGGCATAAAACTCCACATTGAATTATTATTAACTATATTTTTTACTTGTTTAAAGGCTTGGGGGCCAAAAACAATGTTTTTGCCCTATTAATTAGCCCAGTAGACTTAAAAAAGTAACAAGAGTTATCCTCTTGTTACTTTTTCTATTCCTTCTATTTTTTTAATATTATTAATCATCTTTTTTAGAATCTCATTGTTTTGTACAATAACAGTGATAGATCCTCTAAAAATCCCCGCATCTTCGCTTAGAGAAATACTGCGAATATTTACCACATTGCTCTCCATGATAATTTTGGTAATCTCGGAGGTTAATCCAGAGGAGTCTAATCCTAGGATATTAATGGTAGCCTCAAAGTTCATTGCCGTAGATTTGTCAATCCATTGGGCTTGTAAAATTCGGTAAGCATAATTGGACCTTAGACTAATTGCATTAGGACAATCGGTTTTATGCACCTTGATTCCATCGTTAATTGTTACAAATCCAAAAACGCTGTCTCCAGCAATTGGGTTACAACAAGTTGCTAATTTATAATCTAGCTTTTCTTTGTCCTTTCCAAATACCAATAGATCAGGTGTCTTTTCCCCAGAGTCTATTAAGTTAGGTAAGGAAGGAGCTCTTTTGATGGTCTTTTTAAAGAAATTAAACAAAGTGTTATTGCGATTAGAGGCAAATTCTTTCAATTGACTGTTGTCAATTACTCCAGCTCCAACTCTATAGAATAACTCTTGGCTTGTTTTTAATTTAAAGTGAATACCCATTTCATTGACTACCTTTTCATCCATGGTAATCTTCAAATGCTTTAACTTACGTTGTAATTGCTCTTTACCTTCGTCAGCAATCTTTTTAATGTCTTCGTTTAAAGCACTTTTAATTTTATTTCTAGCCCTAGAAGTGGTAGCATACTCTAGCCAGCTTGGGCTTGGTTTTTTGCTATCAGAGGTAATTACCTCTACTTGATCTCCACTAGTTAAAACGTGGTTAAGTGGTACTAATCTACCATTTACTCTAGTTCCCCTAGTATGAAGACCTACTTCTGAGTGAATAGAAAAGGCAAAGTCTAAGGCAGTTGCTCCTTTTGGCAAAGATTTGATTTGCCCCTTTGGGGTAAATACATAGATTTCCTTAGAGTACAGGCTCAATTTAAAGTCCTCAACAAAATCCACTGCATCGGTTTCTGCATTTTCAAGGGCTTCTTTTAATTGATTTAGCCAAATATCTAAGGTGTTTTCTTCTGTTACTCCTTGTTTGTATTTATAATGGGCTGCATAACCTTTTTCGGCTATTTCATCCATTCTCTCACTTCGTATTTGAATTTCTACCCATCTACCCTTTGGACCCATTACTGTAATGTGCAAAGCTTCATATCCAGTTGATTTAGGAGCCGATATCCAGTCTCTTAATCGGTTAGGGCTAGGGCGGAAGTGATCCGTTACAATAGAATAGATTTTCCATGCTACGAATTTCTCATCATGAGGGGTACTTTTATAAATGATACGCAGGGCAAATTTGTCGTACACCTCGTCAAAGGTGACGTTTTGGGCTTTCATTTTCTTGCGAATCGAATAGATACTCTTTGGTCTTCCTTTCATGGAATATTCGATATGCTCTTCGTCTAAGGAATGCTTTAAGATATCCGCTACACCTTTAATGTAGGCTTGTTGCTCTTCGGTTGTTTCCTTCATTCTATTTACAATGTCTTTGTAAACAGCAGGTTCGGTATATTTTAAACCAAGATCTTCTAATTTGGTTTTAATGTTAAACAAACCTAAGCGGTGAGCTAGTGGTGCGTAGATATATAGGGTTTCCGAAGCGATTTTAGCCTGTTTATAATCGGCCATGCTCTCCATGGTTTGCATATTGTGCAACCTATCGGCAATTTTAATTAAAATCACCCTTACATCATCGTTTAAAGTAAGGAGCATTTTGCGGTAGTTTTCCGCCTGCATGGAGATATGTGGATCTGGTTCTAAAAGGGCCATTTTAGTTAGTCCTTCGACAATCTGGGCTACTTTTGGATTGAACCACTCCTTTATTTGTTGTACAGTAATATCGGTATCCTCCACCACATCATGTAGTAGTGCTGAGGCAATAGAGGTTGCTCCCAATCCAATTTCTGAGGCTACAATTTTAGCTACAGCAATAGGATGGAATATATAGGCTTCTCCTGATTTACGTCTTTGGTCTTTATGTGCTTTAACTGCTACGTCAAAAGCCTTACGTATGAGTTTTTTGTCCTCCTCGCTTAAGGTTTGGTAGCTTATTTTTAATAATTCTTTGTATTGCTGCGCAATAGCTTTATTTTCTAATTCAATTTCTGCCTCTGTCATATACGCAATCCTTAATTTGAGTGAATTCTTATAGGAAAGATACAAAATAAACCGCAATGGATTTTAATGCCTTATGTTAAATTATTATAGCACTATAGAGAAAAAGTATAGTATTCTCCTTAAAGGGAAGTTTTAGTGTAGTTTTTCACCATACAAGGGTAAAAAACTACACACATTGCTTTTTAAGTAAGTATCAAAAAGCTTGTTGTTATTGGAAGTTACGCTGTCTTTTTGCCTCGAAAAGCAAAATAGAAGCTGCAACCGATACATTCATAGAGTCAATTTGTCCACTCATAGGAATGATGATATTTTGCTTACTATGGTCTCTAAAATCTTGGCTTAACCCTGTTGCTTCTGTTCCTACCACAAAAGCACTAGGACCAGTGTAATCTATGGTATGGTAACCCGTAGAATCTTGTAGAGTAGCACTGTAAAAAGGGATGTTATTCTCTTGTAAAAAGGCAATGGTATCTTGTGTGGTTGCCATGGCAATTTGATTGGTGAAAACACATCCAACCGAAGAGCGTATTACATTTGGATTATATAGGTCTGTCTTTGGATTGGCAATAATAACCGCATCTATATTAGCGGCATCTGCCGAGCGTAAAATAGCTCCAATATTTCCAGGTTTTTCCGTTGCCTCTGCCACCAAGATAAGTGGATTATCTGTAAGGATTAAGTCCTCTAGAGATAAGGATTTTGTACTAGCAATAGCAAGAACACCTTCGGTGGACTCTCTATAGGCTAACTTATGGTAGACTTCTTTACTGATTTCAATACATTCCTTAGTGTTACTTTCTAACTCCTGTAAGATATCCTTAGGTAATACATCACTTTGAAAAAGAATGGTATTGATTAAATAACCACCAGCTTTGGCAAGTTGTATTTCTCTTATCCCTTCTATTACAAAAGAATTAGAACTACGTCTTGCTCTAGATTTCTCTTGCAGTTGTATAATGGACTTTATCAAGGGATTTTGAATGCTTTCTATCTTTTTATACGTCATTTTAAAGGGATGCTTTTGCTTTTAATTTTAGATATTTATCGATCACCTGAATACTCAAACTCTCTGGTTTTGTTAGTATACAAGAGATACCATAACGCAGTAATTCTTGTCGAATTAATTGCTTTTCAAAGATAAATTTTTCTGCCAACACTTTGTCAACTATTTCATCAATATTTTTTGGGGTCTTTTCACTGATTTCTTCTATTAGCGTATTTTCAAAAAATACCACCACTAAGGCGTGTTTTTTTGCAATATTTCTCAAATAGGGAATCTGGTTTTTTAAATTGGGAATCGCCTCAAAATTAGTGAATAAAACAAGTAAGCTTCGCTGAGGTATATTGGTCTTAGTAAAGCGGTATAGCGCCGAGAAATCACTTTCCTCAAAGCTAGTTTGCACATCGTATAACTTTTGGTTAATCTTGGTTAATTGCCCTGTTTTATTACTGGAAACAACGTGGTCTTCTACTTGTTTGGCAAGGGATATAAAACCAACTTTGTCCTTTTTTCTTAAAACGATATTACTCAAAGCTAAGGTAGAATTAATAGCGTAGTCTAATAAACTTAAACCTTCAAAAGGCATTTGCATAGCTCTTGCTTTATCTACGATACAATACACATTTAGAGTAGTTTGATCTTGGTATTGGTTAACCATCAAACTTCGGGTTTTTGCAGTAGCTTTCCAGTTCACATAACGTAAATCATCGAAAGGAGCATAGGGTTTAATTTGTTCAAATTCTAAGGAGTTTCCTAGTTTTCTTAAGGCATTTTGCCCCGATAGAGTAGGAGATTTAGACACATTAATCATTTGGTATTTCTTCATTTGTATAAAGGAAGGATAGCAAGACAAAACACAAGGGTTTTCAAAGGTGAATCTTCTTTGTAATAACCCTAGTGGACTAGTGACAAAACCGCGAAGGTGTCCAAAGTGATATACACCTCTTTTTTTAGGTACTAAAAAATAGGAGTGTTCTTTGTGTTGTTGTTTTTCCAGTTCGACTTGAATTAAAAAGTCCCTAATTTGAAAGGCAATGGGAATTTCATCGATGATCTCCACTTTTATATGGAAGTTATAATGGTTTTCTATCTTTAGGAGGATATAATTCTTATCGGAATTGGAAAGTTGTAAAGGCAACTCTCTTTTCATTTGCAGTCCTTTTTTATTGGAAAATAGCTTCCTATAATCCCATAGAATAGCTATACCTAATCCCAAGAGAATACTCCATGGCAAAAAGTAAAGTATAGGTATGAAAAAAGAGACTATAAATAAGAAGATAACACTTATTAGTACCAGGTATACTCTTTTTAATAGATAGATGTTTTTAATGTTTTCCCACATATATACTTAGTGATTAACGGGGGATTTCCACCGAATCCATAATCATTGTAATTACCTCTTTCGAAGTTAAGCCTTCCATTTCCTTATCTGGGTTAAGTACCACTCTATGGGTTAAGACAGGGTAGATAACCATTTTGATATCCTCTGGAGTTACAAAATCTCTTCCTTGAATGGCAGCATAAGCCTTACTTGTTTGTAATATAGCGATAGATGCCCTTGGAGAAGCTCCTAAATAAAGTAAAGCATTATCTCTAGTACTACTCACTATTTTAGCTATGTACTCTATAAGATGCTCATCAATATGTACTTTTTTAATAAGGTCTTGATAATGCAAAAGTTCTTCCGAGGTTAAAACAGGTTTAACCAGCGTTAACTTATTTGTATTGGTAAAGGAATGCTCTCTTTGTAAAAGCTCTATTTCATTTTCTAAAGAAGGATAATCAATGTTTATCTTAAATAGGAAACGGTCTAATTGAGCCTCAGGTAGGGGGTAGGTACCCTCTTGTTCAATAGGGTTTTGAGTGGCAATTACAATAAAAGGTCCCTTTAAAGGATAGGAATGCGAATCGATAGTGATTTGCTTTTCTTCCATGGCTTCAAATAAAGCAGACTGGGTTTTAGCTGGGGCTCTATTAATCTCGTCAATTAAGACCATATTGGAAAAAAGAGGTCCTTTTTTAAACTCAAAGCTATTGCGTTCTAGGTTATAGATGGATACTCCTAAAATATCCGATGGCATTAAATCAGGAGTAAACTGTATTCTTTTAAATTCAATTTCAGTACTTTGAGCCAAAAGTTTAGCCATAAGTGTTTTGGCAACTCCCGGGGCTCCTTCTAAAAGTAGGTGACCAGAGGCCAAAAGGCAAACTAAGATTTGATCCATAACATGTTCTTGTCCAATAATTACTTTTTGTAATTCTTGTCTAATTAAATCCATGCTTTGTTTTAATGGCTGTAAATCTAAGCGTGTTTGAAATTCTAGGTGTTGGTTATTCAAAGGTTCTTGGTCCATATTCTAGTTGATTTTAAAGCATTATTTTTTGACTTAATTTATAAAGTTTAATCAAGTTTTGTTTGTTAGGTGTAATATTGTTATGCCTTATTTCTAGGGCAAAGTGTACAAAATTGCTGATATCTTCTTTACTCTTATTGGACTTTATATGCAATTGATCTATAAAGTCTTGGTTTAAAGTATGAGTGGGGATACTATAGCGCTGTTTTATTTTCTCTAATGTGAAAAAGAGGCTTTTATCCATTAAGGACCCATAGTCTTTATTTTGTAGATAAAGCCCAGAGAGGGTTTGTAAAAAAGCTACACTTTGGTTCTCTACCATGGGTATACGCGCAATAACGCGCTGTTTTCTTTTGGCATTAAATACCATAAAGACAATCAAGGTGAAAAGAAGGGTTTGCCATGCCCACTTTAAAGAGGGATGGAAAAAGATAAAACGCATTAAAGAGGTGGATACCGGCTTTTGTTCTTTAGCTGTAATAGGGGTATCATCCAAAAAATAGGTTTTCTCTGAAGGTAAATAAGATAAGACACTTTGGGCGTAAAGGTGATTATTACTATGTAAAAGAGCGTAGTTGGTAAAAGCTACAGGATCGGTAGATAGCAATAGTGTTCCCTTGCCAATGTTTATTCTGACAAAGTTAATGTCTGTGTTTCCATAATTTGTTTTATAGCCTAATACCCATGTTTTTCCCCTTGCAGTATCTGGAATATCAAAGGCATAGTGGGTAAGCTCTTGATAAGAGAACTGCTGACTATGTAAATGTTTATTAGTCAGTTGTAATTTTTTATTATCTGGATTGTCAATTGTGAATTGATCAACTAATTTTATTTGTAAGGTGTCTAAAAACCCCGGAGGGAAATACGCATTTATAAGTAGAGCAGTATTACCTTTTTCTACATAAGAAAGAAGGTTTTCATTTACCGAATTATTCCAATCCATACTATACCCAATATACAGTAAGTTAGAAACAGAGGTAGAAACAGAGGTAGAATCAAGGCTCTGTTGCTCTAAAAAATGGCTAAGGGATTCCTTGACTTTAACAATGGAATCTTGCTCTAATAAATTGGGTAATTCTTGATTAAGGATATAAAGCCCATAAGGAATTTTATCCGATGAGCTATAAGTGGAAGTCCAATCCACTGGCGGTCTTTGGCTTTGTTTTGTTAGAACTATAAAGATAGTTACTATAAAAACTCCTAAAACAAGTTGTTGGATTAATTTACGCATAGTCATTGGTTTTTAATAGGGTTAAAAAGCAATGCTCTGCCTTGTCAAATTGGGCTTTATCGATAGAATGTTGTCCATACCAAATGTTGTCATATAGATAACATGCATAGGTGAATTCTTGTTGTAATTTTGGGTTTTTAATTTCTTTTTGATAATCTTTATTGGTCTTTTGCTTGTCCCACACAACATGGTTGTTTTTCTCTAAATGCTGTAAAAGCCATAGGTAATATAAGCGGATTGCCAGGGTATAGTTTTGCCCTTGCACACTCTTTTGAACCAACTGTTGGAAATTAGTAGCTTCTAGATTGTCTTGTATCTTTTGTAAATCTACCTGAAAGTTTTTAGAAGATTTTTTAAATAACCAATAAATGTCTTTTTGTCGGATTGCCTTATAGACATAGTACCCCAATAAAATAAGGGCTACAACACCTAGGACTTTCAATACATCAATCAACCAATAAAAAGTAGCAGAGTTAACTTCAGGCGGCTTAAAGAAAGAGGATAAAAAACGATCAATCGACTTTTTTATTTTACTCCATGTAGATGGGGTTTGCTCTGCATAATTAAACAAAGGGTCTCTTTGGTATTTTGGTTTAAAATTTGCTTGAAATTTTTTAGACACTAAGGCGGAATCCACTTCCTTTTTTAAAGGTAATACATTGACTTTTTTTATAGGTAAAGCTATAATGGAGCTTTGATTTGGGTCAAGTGTATCGGGTATTACCACCTGTAGAGTATCATTTGATACAGCTATAGGTGGTAATACAAAGGCTTTACATTGAAGGGAAAATCCAATTAAAAGCACATATAAATAGAAGCTAAAATGGTTTGTCTTGTTCTCCAATGGATTCAATTAGATTATCAATATTTGTGTTATCTCTTCTTTCTTGTTCGCTAAAAAACACAATTCCTTGGTTGACCATAAAAACTAGGTAAACTAAATAGGAGAATAAAGAGGTAATAATTCCTAGAATAACAGTGATTATTTGGGTCGGTAAACTCGGGTCATAGGGCTGTGGGTTTTCTAATCCTTGTAAGATAGATCCAAAGGTTATAAACTGCAAGATACTAGCTGGAATAGAAATTAAAATTGTAGAAAGCAATAAGATAATACATGCATTACCTAAAATAGCCCCAAAATTGGCCTTTAGCATTCTATAACTTACTCCATAGGAAGCGAAGAAGTCATTTCTATTTAGCATATAGTCATAAAAAGCCAAAGTGAAGAAACTCGCCATAGTAGGGAAAAATAGTATCAATAAAGGAATACCTATAAGAATAATACTCAAGGCTCCAAAAATACCAACAGCAATCATACTTATAGGAATAAGTAAAAAGGCACTAAAGAAAAGAAAACCAAAGGCTCTAAATCCGTTTTTTCTTACTAAAGTTTTATATTCTGATGCTTTATCTCTCTTATTTTGACCATATAGATTTAAAAAGTACATGGGGTAAATAAAAGTAATAATACTAATAATAGTTGTTAGGATAAAGATGATAAAAAGCGTCAATGCATTTATAGGGGAGAAAAATTCCTCGGAATCAAATTCTCCTGCATTAAGCTGGTTAATAAACTCATAGGAAGAGGAGGAAAGTATTTGATTTAAACCAATAGCTATAATAAGTAATAAACCGCAAAGTTTTAAATAATCCATTAAAAACGACTTTCCTTGTGCTTTGAAAAGGTCGATAGTGTCTTGCAAATAAGTACCAAAATCTTTGGGTTGACGTAAGTTAATCATTTTGAATTGTGTTGGTTAGTATACTTTTAAAGGTTGTTGTTGTCTTTTGTTTACCTTATATGGAAAGATAAAGAAATAATAAACGATACTAGTGAAGGTGAGTAGTAGAATACTGTAGTTAAGTATATTGGGCATTTCTTTGGAATACCTGGTTATAAAACCTTCAATAAAGGCAGCCACGATAGTAAATGGAACTGTGGCAAGGAAGATTTTTAAGGCATTTTTAAAACCTATTTGAAAGCTTTGTACCCTAGAATAGGTCTTGGGAAATAATATACTTCCTCCTAGAATAAATCCTGCACAAGCCTCTATGACCATACTTATTATTTCTAAGAAACCATGTAACCAAATTCCTTTAAAACTCTCCCAAAAAGAATTTTGGGCAATAAAAAAATATTGAAACGACCCAATCATTATGCCATTGTGTAATAAAAAAAGTAGGGTACCACCCCCGGCAAATATACCATAGAGGAAAAATCGCACTCCTACATAGAGATTATTTGCGGCTATAATAGTAAAACTCGACCAAGTCCCTCCTGATTTATAAATAGCCATAGGATCATCACTAGCTATATTTTCCAGCGTTCTATTTACATATTCATCTCCTAAAACTAGGCGTACAAAATTTGGGTCATAATAACTGGAAATTACCCCTATAAATACTGTGGCTAAAAACAAAGCCAAACTAAAAAATAAATAGGAGCGATACTGGTATAATAAAAGGGGCACTTCTTGTAAAAAGAAATGCTCTATTACATTGTGTTTTGCTCGTTTCCTTTTATAGATTTTTTGGTAAGTTTGTGCACACAGGGCATTTAAATATTGTGTAACTTTACTGTGTGGGTAAAAAGTTTGGGCATACCCTAGGTCATTGAGTAATGAAATATACATACTAGATAAATCATCCGCGGATAAAGGGCGATAAGACTTAAGCATATCTTCATACTTTTGCCACTGCTCTCTATTTTTTTTTATAAAAGAAACCTCTCTCATTGGGATAATTTAACACTTGATTCATGGCTAATTTAAGAATTAATACAACACAAAACATCATTATTTCTTTTAATAATGCTTCCTTAGGTAAACGCATTTTTGCATTCTTTCTGGATTTATTGTTTATGGTGCTTTATTTTCTTCTTATTTTCATTCTTTGGACGAATTTATTCAGAAACTACACTATTTCTGATAATTTTATGACCATGGCCATTGGGGTGATTATTTTCTTACCTATTATAATGTATAGTTTTATTTTTGAACTCCTATTACAAGGATGCACACCTGGTAAGAAGGTATTAGGATTAAGAGTTATTAAAATAGATGGTAGTCAAGCAAGTGCTTCTGATTATTTTATCCGATGGGTCATGCGTTTAATAGATATTTGGTCCTTTAGTGGTATTATAGGCATACTAAGTATTGTATTTAGTTCTAAAAACCAGCGTTTAGGGGATATCTTATCGCATTGTGGGGTAATCAACCAACTTGCATTTAAAAGAGGATTGCAACAATCTATCTACCAAGAAGTGGAAGATACATATAAACCTGTATATTTACAGGTTGTTAGCCTTAGCGACAAAGACATGGCTATCATTGTAAGGGCTTATCACAATTATCTTAGAACTAAGGATGTTAGCCTATTAGATAGATTGACTAAAAAGGTTACAACTACTTTGGGCATTGAGCCAAAAGAGAAAAGTAATCAAGATTTTTTAGCCACTATTATCAAAGATTACAACTTTTTAACGGCTAGGATTTAATTATTTACGGTATATATTTTTAGATGACTTTTTTTCACATTTTTGATTTATTAGGGACTTTAGCTTTTGCCATCTCCGGAGCACTAGCTGGAAGAGAAAGAAAATTAGATTTATTTGGGATGAGTATTTTGGCTTTCGCCACAGCTATTGGTGGAGGAACTATACGAGATATGATGATAGGAATCACCCCAGTGATGTGGTTAAGGGACATGAGTTACTTTAGTGTAGTTTTATTAGGTGTTGCCATGGCAATTGTGTTTTACCAGCGTTTTAATGTACTGCGTTATTCCTTATTTTTATTTGATACCATTGGTATTGCTGTATTTACTTTAATTGGTATTGAAAGAGGTTTAGAAGTGGGACTACACCCTGTGATATGTGTTTCTTTAGGAACCATCACTGCTTGCTTTGGTGGAGTAATAAGGGATACTTTAGCAAATCAAATACCTATTATTTTCAAAAAAGAAATTTACGCTACTGCTTGTATTATGGGTGGGGCAATGTATTTCGGTCTACTTCACTTTAATATTGGAAGAGATTTATTGTACATAGGTACGGCTTGTTTTATTATATTGATCCGAGTGCTGGCTGTTCGTTACAAATGGAGCCTACCTTTTGCTCACGATTAGTACTAGTGTTGTAAAGAACAAAAAAAGATATACTTCTTAAGACAAGAGTGAACTTAAAAAGTATATCTATTTAAACTTCCTTATTTAAGGAAGCAGATCATTATCTCTGATTCGATTATTGAATGTTTGTATGTAAGCCTTTAAAAAGTCTTCCATCTGTTTTGCCTTTTGAGGTAATTCCTTTTGGAGATTCTTACTAAGCGTAGGGTCCTTTTTAAAGTTATACAGACCAAGGGTCTTTTCGCCATTAAAAGCTAAATAATAATCCCCTTTGATGTAATTGTAAATATTATCTAGATAATTGACCACAAAATCTTGGTCAGATCGATAACTTTTTCCAAAAGTAAATACTTTAGTATCTATCTGTAAATAATCTATAATACTCGGTAATATATCTATTTGTTGAAAGTTTTTAGACTCTTTTTTAATTGGAATTGTAGGGTCAAAAGGAGCATAAAACAGAATAGGAATTCTGAATTTACCTACATTGTTTTTAAACTCCTCTTCTTGAGGTTCAGAGGAAGTATGATCCGCTGTAATAATAAATAGAGTGTCTTTGAACCAACTTTTTGTTTGTGCTTGTTTAAAGAACTGTTCCAAGGCATAATCTGCATAAGCAACTGATTCGTGAATCTTGGCGGTTCCCTTTGGAAACTTACCTTTGTATCTATCTGGTATAGTATAAGGATTATGGGATGAAATGGTAAATAAAGTGGCAAAGAAAGGGGTGGGAAACTCATCTATTTTTTCAGAAGAGAAATGTAAGAACTCTTCGTCAAATATCCCCCAAGTTCCATCGTATGCTTCTGGACCAACATATTGATCCTTTCCATAATATTCTTTGAATTCAGCAATATTAGAGTAGCGATCAAAATTTTGACTACCATTATGGGCACCGTGAAAAAAAGCAGTATGGTAACCTTGGTCGTTTAATATTTTAGGTATAGTATTTACTGTGTTTAAGGAGTAACTAGAGGAAATATAGGTGGTATTCATTAAGCTTGGGATACTTGAAATGGTAGAAGGGATAGCATCTATGGATACTTTACCATTAGCAAAACCATTTTCAAAGTAATAGCTTTGTTTAGTTAAGCTGTCTATAAAGGGGGTTAATCCTCTAAAGAGTACCTCGCGTCCAAAGCTCTCTACAATTAATAGAACCACGTTCTTTTTATTAATAGAGTCATATTTAAATTCTACCATAGGACAGAAAACTTGTTGCACTTCTTCAGGGGAGTAAAAGTTAATTTCTTCTAGGTTTTCACTTTTTCCAAATGTCTTTATAACAGAATAGGGAGTATTGGTGACAACAGCACAGTTTTTAATATTTCCATAAATTGCTGCATCTACCAATCTCAATGGGCTTTTTTGTACCCCGCCTCTGCCCAGAATAACTAAAAGGCCAATAGTAAGTAGGAAAAATAAGGTGTTAAGTATAGTGACATTCTTTTTTGTTACCTTAAAGCTTATTCGGCGATATAAGGTAAAGCTTATTAAAATAGTGAAAAGCATAAACAATGGAATCCACCAAAACTCTATTGTAAAATTCTTTAATAACCCAGAGATTTCTTGTTCCATTCCCTTGGCAGTAATGTAATCATATGAACTACGTCTTCCAATAAATTTAAAATACTCATAGTCTACAAAGTTCAAACAAAGGAAAAATGTATTTACTAAGTAAAAACTATAGAATAGAAACCTCTGGTATCCTTTTCTAAGTTGGAAGGCGCCAGGTATTAAGCTCAAAAATGCAAAGATGATATTGATATAACCTAAAGTCGCTAAATCAAAACGGATTCCTCCTAAGATGTTTTTCCATTCTAATGGTGCTAATAACGAACTATTAGACAAGTAAAAACCAAATCTATTCACTTGATAAAATAGAAAGAAAAGAAAAAATCTCTTAAAGAAAATAAGGAATTGCTCCGGATTAAATTTAGTCATAATAAAAAGTGAAATTAATCGAAGATGATTAATGTTATAGTATAGGGTTATGTTTTAGTAATCGTTAAATATAATGATAAAATAACAATTAATTAATATTGTTTATGAGTATATAGTATTCGATGGGAGATTTACATGAACTTTATATGTGGTTATTTTTTATTAAATTATTATTAAAATTAATTTATAAAGTTTAATAAAAAGAGATTTTTATAGTGGTGTTAATGCTGTTTTATTATTCTAAAGAGAGTATGCATACAGATACTTCCTAGCCTTTTATCTTTTGCTGTAGCTAAGGAAACTCTATTATTTTGGTTGTTTTGAAGTATTCTGATAGGTAATGAGTCAATTAGTATTTAACTCTATAATGCATCGTTAAACTAGGGTTACAAAAAAACGCCCTTCTATTAATAGAAGGGCAGATGCGCAAGTAAGGGGTATAATATTTGTTTATTGCCCACAAGGGTTCTTGTATATAACCTAAATAACAATAAGGTAAGATGGACTTTTCAGGGTACTTAAAAAGGTTGTTGTTTTTACTTTTGTGATGTATATGGTTTTAGGGCTGTTGTACTTGTTTATTGTATTGGCCCTTTAGGCAAAGAAAAACAAGGCGAAAAGAGAGCTTGGTAGAGATTTGATAAAAATGTATTTAGTGTCTTGCTGTTTTTTACGGACAGGGCTAAAATAAAAAATGCAAGATGTAGAGCGTATAAAGCGCTAAACCTTGCATTGTATTTTTATCTTTTAATAAAAAGGTATTTATTAAAAAGCTTTAAAGTCTTTAGTAACTATAGTGGTAATTATTTTTTAAATAACTTTTTGATCCATTCTTTCCTATTATTGCCATCTTTCCAAGAACCTGAAAAGCGGTGAATAGCATAAGTGTCTGCTTCTACTTTACATTCTTGGGTATATACATTTATAGGGCTAAAGTAATAAGTAGGGTAAACTGTTATACCACCACTTAGGTGTTGTATTTTGTTTTCTAATTTTAAGCCTTTTTGTAGTAAGGTTTTAGTAGTTGTAATTGTATTAGGTGTAGTGTAATACTTTTTATAAGGATGAAACTTTCTGTAGAAAGATTTACCTTTATAAAAGTCTAACAGCTCTTGGGTTAATGGGTGGTTTTTAACAGCACCAATTAATGCAGTACACACTAATTTATCGGACTCAAAACCGATAAAAAAGTCATGTTTCAAAAAGTCATCTAAATTCTTAAGTACCTCTACATCTGTATCCATGTATACTCCACCATACTCTTGTAAGGCATGTAATCTACATACATCAGAAACAAAGGCGAACTTTCTTTCACCATAGGCTTGTTTGGCAAAAGGATAAGCATCTATATCAAAATTATCTTCATTCCATACCATTAACTGATAATCGGGTAAATTGGCTGTAAAAGAGGCTAAACATTCTTTTACTAAAGGCGTATATTGTCCTTTACCAAACCAACATATATGAATTATTTTAGGAATCATAAATAAAAGTGTTTTACCCTATTAAAGGTGGTGAATTAAGCTTGCCTATATTTTTTAAAAAAGGCTTTGAGCAAATTTAAAATTAAGTTATATAAAGTATAAGCCAATAGCTATGGTTAGCTAGGTGTATTAATTAGGGGGTGTAAATAAAAAATCCACCATAGACAGTGGGCGGATTTTTTTACTTTGGCCCTAAATACCAATTATTTTTTGTTTTTAGCTTGTCTTTGTAAGGCAATGAGTTTGGTGTATTTCATAAAAGAGAAAAAGGCTTGTATACCTGCGATGGCTAAACCGTCAATTCCATTAAATACTCCACCTTTAAAGAAGTAACATCTTACAAAGGCAACTGTACCATTTAACACCGGTTTAAAGCTACTCACTCTTTTACCTGCATCAAATAATTCTTGAGCATTATGGCTAGAGTATTGGTTTTTCTTAGCAATGATTTGCTCATAACCGCTCCAACCATAGTGTAAAATATGTACATTTACTTTCTTCTTTTTAGAAGTTACAATGTACTGATGAGCCATATCATTGGAAGGTTTAGCTGTCTTTTTATTAAAGAAACGGACCTTTGAATCTGGATACCATCCGGAGAAGTCAATTAACTTGTCTCCCATAAAGTTTTTCACTCTAAAGCTGTAAGCATCATAAAGGTCCGTTTCAAAAAAGGAACCTTTTTGAATAAATTCTAAGGCATCTTTATCTAAGTACTCATCTGCATCTAAGTTTAGAATCCAGTCCCATTTACAGAACTGTAAGCCATAAGTACGTTGAGGACCATCTCCTAAATAAGCTTGTTTATATACTTTAGCTCCTTTTTCTTGGGCTATTTCCACGGTCTTGTCTGAACTGTTGGAATCTATAACAATTACTTCATCACATACTAGTAAAAGTTCTTCTACGCATCTACCTATGTTCTTTTGTTCATTATAGGTTATAATTAGTCCGCTTATTTTCATATGAAAGAGAGATTACTCTATATTTATTTTTTATTCTTATTCGTATTTTATAAAAAACAACTCTAAAGAATTTGTTTTTTATATGGAATCTTTGCAAAAATACAATAAAATAGGAAACAGGCTTAACAACTTTGGTGTTTTACTTAGAAATTATATAGCTTTAATTGGCTTTATTCTAAAAACGGGGCACTAAAGAAAATACTGTTCTTAGTTTAGCCCATACTTTAAATTACCGGGTTGTTCTCTTGTCTTTTTCGGTTTATCTTTTTGTCTAGTATTACAATACCCTTTTGCAGCAATAAACTATTGGGATAGGATATTCTTTCTTTCTCCGAAGAGAGTAGAATGGTACAAAAGGCTTGAATATCTATTATGGTACCTTCCACAGGGAAATCTTTGTCTTGTATCTTAATATCATCTCCAATCCTAAAGGGGAAACTAAAGAAAAGCAAGATACCTGCAGTAATATTACTCAGTAGGGACCACTGTGCAAACATTGCCACACCAATAACGGTAAATACAGAGGTTAATGCCACAAGGGCTTTATCGGGCTGTACTCCCCAAATAGTAAGGATAACAACTACTAATACAATAGCAAGTAGTAGATTAAATAAACGAACTACTGTTTTTACCCTTCTATCTCTTCTTTGCTCTTTGGTAGAGAATTTCTTTATCAATAGAGCAATGAACTTTTTAATAGGATAATAAAGTACAATAGCAACTAGGGTAACTATAATTTCGGTGGTATATAAGCTAAACATAAAAGAAAATCTATTTAATAAAATTGATTAATTCTTGAACTAATTCATAGGTAGGTAATCCAACAATATTGGGGTAGGAACCTTTGATTTCTTTGATTCCCACAAGACCTATCCATTCTTGTATTCCATAAGCACCTGCTTTGTCATATGGTTTATACTGATCGATATAATAATGGATTTGCTCATCGCTAAGATCTGCAAAAACAACATTAGTTATGCAGTTAAAAACACGTGTTTTCTCTAAACTTCTTAAAACAACCGAAGTAATTACCTGGTGCTCCTTATTACACATGCTTTTTATAATGTCAAAAGCCTCTTGCTTATCCTTTGGCTTTCCCAGGGATTTGCCCTCTAGCCAAACCGTAGTATCACTGGTGATTAGGATCTCTTTTGGATCTAAGATTTCAATGGCATTGCTTTTTGCAAGTGCAATATAATCGGTGATTTGTGCTCCTTGTAAATCAAGGGGATAACTCTCATCAGTATCCGATGCTCTTACAGTAAAATCAAGACCTAATTCACCTAGATAAGCCTTTCTTCTAGGTGAATTAGATCCAAGTACTATTTTATAATCTTTGAATAGTTGATTTAGCATATATTTAGTCTACTTGTGCATTAAAATGTTGGAACCACTTTTTTTGTGTTTTCATCACTTGTTCGATTACATCTCTTGCTGCTCCTTTTCCTCCAGGAACATGAGAAATATACTTGGCTACAGATTTGATTTCCGGAGCTGCATCCACAGGACATACTGGAAGAGCTACCTCTTTCATTACGTGGTAATCTGGAATATCATCTCCCATATATAAGATGTTCTCAGGTGCAATGTTATAAATGTCGATAAACTCCTTAAAGGTGTCTACTTTATTGGCTACTCCCATGTAAATATCAGTAACTCCTAAGTTTCTAAGTCTTTGTTTTACTCCATCGTTACTTCCTCCAGAGATAACACAAACGGTGTATCCATTGTCAATAGCTGCTTTAATAGCATAACCATCGCGTATATTCATTTGTCTTAGAAGTTGACCATCTTGGGTAACATGTACACCGCCGTCGGTTAAAACACCATCTACATCAAAGATGAAAGTAGTGATGTCGTTCATTAGTTCTTTAAAGTGTTTAGACATTATTGTTCTATTATTGATTTTGTTATTAATTGATAGATTTGTTTTTGCAAAGGGTTTTCTAATAAAGATTCCTGTGTAGCAAGGGTTTGTTTATCGCCTCTTATGGCTGGTCCGGTTTGGGCCAATTTAGGATCTAAGTCCTGTACTTTTTGGGCTGTCTCTAATATTAGAGGTTTAAGTATCTCAAAGGGAATATCCTTTTTATCCAAGATTGACTTAGCAATACTATAAAGGTGATTGGTGAAGTTATTTGCAAATACAGCTCCAAGGTGTATGCTTTTTCGTTGCTCAGAAGAAATTGCATATACCCTTTGACTAAAGATTAAAGCTAATTTTTCGATTAATTGAAAATCCTTTTGATCACTAGCCTCTAGGCAAAAAGGGATTGCACCAAAGTCTACTTGTTTGTCTACAGAGAAAGATTGCAGCATATAAAATACTCCTTTTCTATTGGTGTTTTGTATTACATCCATGGCAGCGCTACCACTTGTATGCACTATAAAAGGATTGTCTAAGCTAAATTCACTTGTTACTTTTGCTATAGCATCATCACTAACAGCCACGATAAAAACATCAGCCATTTGCAAATCTGCTACATTGCAGACAATTTTGTCCTTTGATATAAGATCACTCACTTTTTCGGGATTTCTTGCGTATATTTGTTTAATACAAACATCGTCTTTTTCTAAGATGGTAGAAATCAAGTGGTGAGCTACTTTTCCAGCTCCTAATATACTTACTGTAATCATAAGGCTAAGATACTAATTTGGGTATAGATTATTGGACTATAAAATTAATAAAAATTACAATGAAAAACGATATAAAAGACCTACAAGACATTAAAAACCTAGTAGACACTTTCTATGGGAAGGTTCAAAAGGATCCTTTAATTGGGCCTATTTTTGAAAGTAGATTACAAGGACATTGGCCAGAGCATTTACAAAAGATGTATAGCTTTTGGCAAACGGTTTTACTAGAGGATTATACCTATAGTGGAAGGCCTTTTCCACCACATGCTTCTTTGGATGTAGACCAAAGTCATTTTGATCAGTGGCTGTTTCTTTTTAGACAAACTTTGGATGAGTTATTTCAAGGAGAGGTTGCCCAAGAAGCAAAATGGAGATCCGAGCAAATGGCAAAAATGTTTGTCAGCAAAATCAATTACTTCAAACAGGCAAATCAAAAGCCAAAACAATAAAGTGAATTGACTTTAGTATAAAAAAAAACCAAGAATTTCTATATAGAGATTCTTGGTTTTTTTATACGTTATATTCTGTACCACTTAGTGATTATGGTGTAATTTATGTTCTAGGTTTTTATCAAAGATATTGACAAAGGCTTCTTTAATGGTACCATCTTGGTTTAATATCATGGTACGTTGGATTTTAGTAATAATCCATTTATCCTTCATTTCTTTGAAGTCTGTACTTCTAAGTTCTAATAAATCAGGATGGTTATAGGATTTTATGAAATTTTGCCATTCTTTATCCTCTCCATCTATACATACAGAGATAACCTGTAAGTTATCATTGCGCGTTAGCATATCTAAAGCTTTTCTATGGGCAGCTTCTGCGTGGGCAAGACTGTTTTTACTCCAAACAAAAAGTAGAGTAGGCCTTGTGATTACTTTATGGATATTTACCGTCTCTCCTTGTGGATTCACAAGTGCAACATCAGGTAATTTGTTTTCGTATTTAAGATTTTGAACAGCCTTTTGAATTTGAATAATTTCTTTGTGCTGACTACTATCGGTGGATAGTTCAAAATATCTCTCTAAGAACTTATCGTTATTATTTAGATTTTGGTCTTCTAATAAATAGATATAGGTGATATTATCTAAAATGGTATTTCGAACTTTCTCATTGCCAATTAAGGTATCTACAATATTTAGCTTTTCAATATTGTTATCTAGCTTTGCTTGTGGATTGAAATCAATTTCTGATTCATCTAAGATAGAACTTAACATAATAGATAAATAGCGCGTATAAGAAGAGTATTGGATTAAGTTTTCATTGTTGTAATCCACCTTTTTTCTAAAGCTATAGTAATCTAGAGGAAGTTCCCCTTTGATATTATGGCCTGTACGAATAAAATGGGCCATAGGATAAATTTCCTTTTGAGAATAAAAGTGTAGGTCTAATTTTGTTTTAGCATACAGATCAAAATCTGGATTCCATCCAATAATAGCTTTACTCTTTAAGTAGTAGGTAGTTCTAGCGGCGTGAGTGGAGTCTACTTTTTTGATAAAAGCATCTACAGGTAGATCGTAATTTTCATAACGAGTTGTCTCATCCACTAGATTTCGAACGGTAAGATTCATCAAAAAGTTGTTTTTCTCTGAACCTCTTCCTGTGAAAATAATAGAATGGTCAAAATCACGTGTATTAAGACGTAAGGTCAAACTATCATTTTTATCGAAAAACACGTATTGGTATTCTGGTGTATGTCTATAGATATACATACCAGGTGTTAAAGAATCGAATTTTTTGAAAAATTGGTTGTTCTTGTCCAAGTAAATGGTGTCTAAGACATCATTATCTTTGCAAAAAAGGATATATTCAGCATTAGGATTGATTACTTCTCCCTGAATATATGCCGTATAATCATCGGGCTCGAATTTCTTTTGACAAGAGCAAACAAGTAAGATAAAAGGCAATAAAGCCAGCAAGAAAAAATTTCCTGTATTTTTAATATTCATTTTATAAAAGCCTAAGAATTGTACAAGAGGTTTGTACTCCCTCAAGCAAATGTAAGTTTAAGTAGTTGTTTTTGTCGTTAATAAGCTGTTAAAATACAATTTGACTTACTATGAAGGTACTTTAAGGTGTTTATTAATTTAAAAATGATTAATTTTGCAGTCAATATAAATCAATATATAGAAAATGTTAACAGTTTCAAATCTGTCAGTTCAATTCGGTAAACGAATTTTATTTGATGAAGTTAATGTAACCTTTACCCAAGGGAACTGCTATGGTATTATCGGAGCCAACGGTGCTGGTAAATCTACTTTTTTAAAAATACTTTCAGGAGAAATTGATCCTACTTCTGGACATGTATCTTTAGAACCAGGAAAGCGTATGTCTGTTCTAAACCAAAATCACAATATGTTCGACGAATTTACAGTGCTTGAAACTGTAATGATGGGAAACAAGGATTTATATGCCATTAAAACAGAAATGGATGCTCTTTACTTAGACTATACGGATGAGAATGCCGATAGAATTGGTGAGCTTCAAATTCGTTTTGACGAAATGGACGGATGGAACGCAGAGAGTGGGGCAGCTACTCTTTTATCTAACTTAGGTATTAATGAAGAATTCCATTACACGCCAATGGCAGAGATGGATGCTAAATTAAAAGTACGTGTACTTTTAGCTCAAGCTTTATTCGGTAATCCAGATGTACTGATTATGGATGAGCCTACCAACGACTTGGACTTTGAGACAATTGGTTGGTTAGAGAACTTCCTTGCACATTATGAAAACACGGTACTTGTGGTATCTCACGACCGTCACTTCTTAGATGCAGTTTGTACACATGTATCGGATATCGATTTTGGTAAAATTAACCACTACTCTGGTAACTATACTTTCTGGTATGAATCAAGTCAATTAGCAGCTAAACAAAAAGCGCAACAAAATAAGAAAGCGGAAGAGAAAAAAGCAGAATTAGAAGAATTTATTCGTCGATTCAGTGCTAACGTTGCTAAGAGTAAGCAAGCGACTTCTCGTAAGAAAATGATCGATAAATTAAACTTAGGGGATATTAAACCATCTTCTAGACGTTATCCAGCGATTATCTTTGATCAAGAGCGTGAAGCAGGAGATCAAATCTTAAATATCGAAGGATTAGCAGCATCTATCGATGGAGAGCTTTTATTTAAGAACGTAGATTTAAACGTAGCTAAAGGAGATAAAATTGTAGTTATTTCTAAAGACTCTCGTGCAACTACTGCATTTTATGAAATTCTTAATGGAAACAGACCAGCTGATGCAGGAAAATTTGACTGGGGTGTAACAACACTACAATCTTATTTACCAGCTGACAATAGTGATTTCTTCCAAAATGACTTAACTCTTGTAGATTGGTTACGCCAATGGGCTAAAACCGAAGAAGAAAGAGATGAGGTTTATGTACGAGGATTCTTAGGGAAAATGATTTTCTCTGGAGAGGAAGCTTTAAAAACAGGAAGAGTATTATCGGGAGGAGAGAAAGTACGTTGTATGTTATCTCGTATGATGATGCTTAGAGCTAACGTTTTAATGTTAGACGAGCCTACTAACCACTTGGACTTAGAGTCGATTACTGCATTTAATAACTCTTTGAAAAACTTCAAAGGGACTATTTTATTCACTACTCATGACCACGAGTTCGCTCAAACAGTAGGAACGCGTATCTTAGAATTAACACCAAATGGAGTTATTGATAGATATATGACATTTGACGATTACTTAAGTGATCCTAAAATCAAAGAACTAAGAGAGAAGATGTATTCTTAATTTTAGTTTATACTTTATAGATAAAGCCGCTTCTCTTTTGAGTTAGCGGCTTTTTTCATCTATTGCTCTAGGCTGTGGTAATCACTAAATCCATTTTAAAAAAAGATTTTACCATTAAAATAGCATCCTAAGGTTTTACATAAGGGATTGGATTGCGTTTGAATAATTTTGAAAAACAAACAGACTTAAAGGGGAGAGGTAAAATGCCATGTTATCTTTTTGTGAAAAATATATTTAATTACAAGGAATTATTATCTTTGAGTCCATGGAGTTACTAGATTTTATTTTTCACATTGATAAATACCTACATGTGTTTATCGCCGATTACGGCCCTTGGATTTATGCCATTTTATTTGCTATTATTTTTGTTGAAACAGGCTTTGTTGTAATGCCTTTTTTACCAGGAGATTCTCTATTATTTGCTATGGGAATGCTTATTGCTCAAAGTGATCAGTTAAGTATTAGCCTAGCTATAGGTCTTTTAATTATAGCGGCTATCTCAGGGGATTCCTTGAATTATTACATAGGGCAGAAGGTGGGTATGCGATTAACTAATGTTCGCATATTTAATAAACAAGTGGTTACTCAAGCAGCTATTGATAAAACCCATTCTTTCTATGATAAATATGGTTCTCGCACCATTGTTATAGCTCGTTTTATTCCAATTGTAAGGACTTTAGCACCTTTTGTGGCTGGAGTAGGTAAGATGAGGTATTCGGTGTTTATGACCTATAATGTAATTGGTGGAGTAGTGTGGATTACCAGTCTTAGTTTAGCTGGGTATTTCTTAGGTAACTTGCAATTTGTAAAAGATAACTTCTCCAAGATTGCCATGTTAATTATCGTGGTTTCTGTTTTGCCAATTGTGTTTGAATTTTTAAAAGCAAAATTTAAAAAGGCGTAAAGCTCTCAAGAGTAAAAAAAGTATACATTAAAAAATAATCGAATTACACTATAAAAATAAAATCTCCAAAAGCCGTAGGCTCTTGGGGATTTTATCTTTAAGTAATTTATAATTGTATTTAGTGATAGGGTATTGCCTAACAAATGTAGTAATCATTTGTTACACTAATGAGGTTGTTTTCTCACTCCTAATCTATCAAATAAAGCACAAGCAGACTAGTAGCTACTATTATCCTGCGGCTATTTAATACATTAATACATGTTTTATTTTGAAGTAAACTTACAGCTTATTTGCTGCTATATCCTTTCAATTGGACTTTATACTAATTTCTTTTCGATATAATCGGAGTTCATACTACGCAGTATACCCATATAATCCATTTTAAAGGCGATAAAGTCCCCAACTTTAATATTATTAGGGTTATCTTTAAGATCAATGACAATCATGTCACTACTTGCTCCTACGACTTCTATACAGGGGTCTACAGTTGTAATATGATCTGGTTCTATATCCAAGAGCCCCATGTCGATTATTGCTCTATAGTTAATACTACTTTGCCATTTGGGATCTAATTCAGGTTTCTCTCCGTTCATATTGAGTCCCATTTCTCCTTGTGGCATCATTGGCTTTTCTGTGAGTTCAATAATTTGGGCATGTAAAGTAAAGACGTGTTGTTGCATCTTTTCAAAATCCGAATTATCATATGCATTGGTTCCCATAAATAGGGATTCGCCAATTCGAAAATGATTTATGCTCTTGGGAAGGGTTTGGTCGTGAATCAGTGGAATAGTTACCGAGGCTCCTCCGGATAAGTAGTCAATTTTTTTATTGAATTTTAATTCGATTAATTGTTTGTATAAAGACAGTTGAATGAGTTTGTCTTTATTGGGTAATACCCCATACATACAAGTAAGATTGGTTCCAAGGCCAACTATTTTTATATTGGGGAGTAAAAATACCTCTTGATAAAAGTCAAGTAGTTCTTCGGTCAGAACCCCTTCCCTTAGCTCACCTAACTCGACCATAATTACAATTTTATGGATTTTGTTTTGGCGTTTGGCTTCTTGAGATAATAAGGAAATGGTTTGTAATTCTGTATTGAAGCTTATATCTGCAAAGGTTACTATTTCTTCTATACTAGATTTAGGAACTGGCTTAATGTAGATGGTTTCTACTTTTGGATTGAGCTCCTTAATCATTTTTAAATTTGAAACCCTAGAGTCACAGATTTGCTTAGGATTTAGCTCTAGAAGCTGTTTTAAAAATAATTCATTTCCACACAGAAGCTTACTAACCACTGACCAACCAATATTGTGAGATTGAAATAATTGGTCTAGATAAGAAAAGTTGTACTTTAATTTATCGGTATTTAAAGTTATATAGGCCATGATTATTTGGTTAAGCGCATTTCTAAATACTTATTTTCAAAACCAAGTTTCTCATAAAGGGCTTTTGCAGGGTTATCTGAATCTACATGTAAGGCAATAGATCCTTTAGCTAAAGAAATAGCTTCTTTCATAAGTTGTTTACCAATGCCTTGTCCTCTAAAGCTAGAGCAAGTAGCGATGTAAACTAGGATATTCTCTGGAATAAAGTCATGCATAAGGGTGTGTAAGACTACGGTTATTCCAACGATTTGCTGTTCTTGTGTTTTTGCAATTAGAATAAAACCTCCTGGAGTGTTATTATAGCCTAATGCAAATTCAATAGCTTTTAATATGGCTGGTTGAGAGTCACCATATTGTTGTAAATTTTTAAAAAGGAATGCAACATAAGAGTCGATTTCCTTGGTACTGGGGAGTTGTTCTGGCGATTTTTTTTCTATACTTATATTCATGATAAAAAATTAATGCCGCTAACGCAAATAATAAAGACCTTTTAAAAAAAGCTTCGAATGATTTTGTTTTTTTAGGACTACGATCTTGTTTTTTATAGTCCAACAAAGAAAAAAAGGAAATAAGTAATGCTTTACGTGAAGCAGCTTATTGATAAATGTGAAACGTAAAGGTAAAAAAAAGAATCCAAATACCATTTAAAATACGCTTTTTTTCTTGGTAAAGTAGGTCTTAAACTAAGAAGTGAAAATTAGGAAGCTGGCGTTTTACTTACTGAAAAGTATTGTTTATTCATTTTAAAAAAGTGCTTCTTGTATCGCCAGAATATAGAAAAGGAAAAGATAATTATTTTTTTCTAACACGAGATATTCGCTAAAAGTACTATCTTTTTTTTATAATTCAATGAACAAATGCCGTTTACCTTTCTCTATAGGGACTATCTAGAATCACTATGTACTTTTGGCTGAATTTTCATTAGAATTTTCTTTTATAAATTCAATCTGAGAAAGCCTAGTTGAAATAATTTATATCTTTCTCGGTTGTCATGCTTGAAATAAACTTTAGAATGAAGTTCTTGGATATTTAACGATATTAGGTGCGCCGATTAAACTAAACAGATTCCTTTGAACAGATATATTAAATACTTTATAAGTTTATGAATAATTGACTATATTTGAAAGTAGTTTTTGGTACTTTTTTGTATACTTCCCGTTACTTGCAATTATAAAATAATACATTTATATAGATATGACAACAAAAGATTCTTTGGAAATTATTTATTGGATAATAAGTTTAGGGATTTTAAGTTTTACTGTTTATTGGATAGCTATAAGTCCTCTTAAAGCTGTCCAAATTGGTAGAAAGCTTGACAATGAACAAAATAAATACAATGCAAAACTTGAACTTTTCTTGACTCTATTCTCTTTAAGAGGAAATCCGACAAGTTATGAATTTGTGAATGGTTTAAATCAAATAGATATCGTATTTCAAGATAATGATAGAGTATTAATTGCATGGGAGAAATTATATGGATCCCTTGATAATCCTGGACAAAATAATGCTTTACAAACTTGGGATTTACTTCGGACCGAATTATTATGTAATCGGTAAATAAGAATACACAATTTTTGGCAATTAGAAATGCAGCATTTTTGGCAACAAGACTGCACAACTTTTGCAAGAATAATTACATAGTTCATCTTTTGGGGCTTACGCCCCAAAAGAA
>NZ_JBTXLR010000018.1:0-55780 GCF_054871685.1 Myroides sp. LJL116 | reverse complement strand
ACAAAAAAACTGAAAATATATTTTTCCAATGTCTGAGCTTCGCATATTTAGAAAAATACCGAAAATCACACAGAAGTAAAATGCAAAAAAATAGGGCTGTCTCTTTTTCTTTAGAGACAGCCCCTTTTAAAGAGCCGATGGAGGGACTCGAACCCACGACCTGCTGATTACAAATCAGCTGCTCTAGCCAACTGAGCTACACCGGCGTCTAGCCTGAGTTGTAAGGCAATATTTAATTTTCAAATTGAGCCGATGGAGGGACTCGAACCCACGACCTGCTGATTACAAATCAGCTGCTCTAGCCAACTGAGCTACACCGGCATTATGTAATAATGCAAAAGGCTATTAATTACTTTATTTTAAAAATTAGAGCCGATGGAGGGACTCGAACCCACGACCTGCTGATTACAAATCAGCTGCTCTAGCCAACTGAGCTACACCGGCATTATGTAATAATAACCGTAAGGCAATATCTAATTTTTAAAATTGAGCCGATGGAGGGACTCGAACCCACGACCTGCTGATTACAAATCAGCTGCTCTAGCCAACTGAGCTACACCGGCGTTTTTTTATAAACGCAAAAAGAGTAATTGAATTCCTATTTTGAAAATTAGAGCCGATGGAGGGACTCGAACCCACGACCTGCTGATTACAAATCAGCTGCTCTAGCCAACTGAGCTACACCGGCATTATGTAATAATAACCGTAAGGCAATATCTAATTTTCAAAATTGGAGCCGATGGAGGGACTCGAACCCACGACCTGCTGATTACAAATCAGCTGCTCTAGCCAACTGAGCTACACCGGCGACTCATTTTGCGAGTGCAAAGATAGCACGCTTTTAGACTTTTCCAAGCCCTTTAGCGTGTTTTTTTTATCTTTTTTCTAACTAAAGAGCGTTAATTTTATCAACTAATTGACCTGCAACATTTTCCAATTGAGAATAAACTCCTTTAAAATGTGCTTTTTTATTTTCAACCCCTTTTGCATTTACTAAAGAGATCAATTCATCAAACGCAGTTAATGCTTCTTCTTCAATAGCCATTGTTTCTGAAGTTGCTCCAGTTGTCGCCATTTCGTGGATATAGATAGCTTCTAAAATATCACCTAATACATAATGGATATCTTTTTTTAAGTTTTTTACACTTGCCATAATTCCTTATTTTTAAATTAATAATCTGTACAAATCTACAACTTTAATATTTAGATTTTCGTCTTTTATGGAACAAAAATCTCTAATAAAGTAGCTTCACCTTTAATAATAACTCGGCTACAACAAGCAGGTATTAACATACTATCTCCTTGTTGAAAGCTAAATATCTCTCCGTCCAAATCAAAGCTACCTTGTCCTTGCGTACAAATATAAAGATAGAATCGATCTTGGTTTTTGTCTTTTATGTATTGTTTCTTTAGTGGAATAAAGTTAACCGTAAAATAAGGGCAATTCACCACTGAATTGGCTAAATCTTGCTTTTCACTATAAGATATCTCTACCTTCTTAGGGCCATAGTTGATAGCATCAAGTGCATTATCTACATGTAATTCTCGAGAGTTTCCTTCTTTATCTTTACGATCCCAATCATAAACGCGATAGGTAATATCTGAGGTTTGCTGAATTTCGGCCAATAAAACCCCCTTACCAATTGCATGTACGGTACCCGTTTCTATAAAGAAAACATCGCCTTTTTTTACTGGTATTTCATTTAAAATACTTGGTAGAGTCTTCTTTTGCAAATGATCAATATAATCTGAAGGAGTAACTCCCGCTTTAAAGTCTACTACTACACGAGCATCCTTATCGGCTTGCATTACATACCACATTTCAGTTTTACCGAATGACTGGTGCCTCTTCATTGCCAATTCATCGTTTGGATGTAATTGAATAGAGAGATCCTCTTTGGCATCCAAAAACTTAAACAAAAGTGGAAACTTTGTCCCAAATCTGTTATATATATATTCTCCCAAAACATCTTTGGGAAAAGTGGTTATTAATTTATCAAGGCTCCATCCTTTATAAGCCCCATTAGCAACAATACTAACTTCACCAGTAACACCAGATATTTCCCAGCTTTCGCCAACTTGTTGTGAAAACAACTCTTTCCCTAATACTGTACCGAGTTTTTCCCCACCCCAAATTCTTTCTTTGAGTATAGGGTTAAACACTATAGGATACTGAATAAAACTCATATGCTAAATCTCCTGTATAAATATGTAAGCCAAAGTTCACGCACTTTGCCTTAAAAAAATAAGCTACAAATTTACAAAATTTACCTTAGGAAAATAATATTTTAAAATTCTCCTTTGAAAGACACGAAATTTCTAGGTGTTTCGTATAAAACTACCTCTAAATCATTGTCCTTTGGAATAAAATTTCGCAACTTTTGCCATATCACAACAGCAATATTTTCAGCTGTAGGGATCAAATCTGCAAATTCTGGAACATCCAGGTTTAAATTCTTATGATCAAAAGCATCTTCAATATGCAATTCAATAAGATCACTTAAGACCTTTAAATCCATAACAAATCCTGTCATAGGATCTACTTGACCACTAACATGTACAATCAATTCATAATTGTGTCCATGATAATTAGGGTTATTGCATTTACCAAAAACAGCTTGGTTTTTTTGATCACTCCACTCTTTCCTAAAAAGGCGATGTGCAGCATTAAAATGTGCTTTCCTACTTACAGTTAATTTCATGATTATTTCTTTTGTGCTTCGATGAAGTCGTAAAATTCAAAGAAGATAATTTTAAACCATTCGGTGTAAATTTGTGGATTATCCACCATATCTTGCTTAATATCCTCTATAGACATCCATTTCCACTGCGCAACTTCATCCGGATTAATAACAGGTTCGTTATCAAAATAACCTACCATAACATGATCTAATTCATGTTCTGTCAATCCATTATCAAAAGGAGCCTTATAAATAAAACTAAAAAGATCTTTTAATTCTACTTCAAACCCCATTTCCTCTTGAAGTCTTCTTTTACCAGCTTGAATATTAGTTTCTGTTTCTCTTTGGTGAGAACAACAAGTATTTGCCCATAATAAAGGAGAATGATATTTATGAGCAGCTCTTTGCTGCAACATAATTTCATTTTTACTATTTAATATAAAAACAGAAAATGCACGATGTAGCAAAGCTTTTTCATGGGCTTCAATTTTTTCCATTAACCCAATTTGCTCATTTTGTTCATTTACTAAAACTACCAATTCTTGTTTCATATCTTCAATTTATAAGAAATCCAAAAGTACAAAAAAAGATATCCTTAGGCTAATTACTTTGACTCTCTTACAAGTAAAATCCAATAATTTAAGTCATTACTCCTTTTAAAAACCTTTCTAACATCCTACTGAAAGTGATTTTACCCATAATAATGGGCAAGGATCGATCTCACCTTATTTTTTTGTAGTTTTGTAAAGCTGAAATTGACATATAAAATGGAAAGAAAAATTAAATTAATTTGGGATTTTCAAGGCCCTTTTGGCCAGAAAACGGCAGAGCACCATGTAATCCACTTAAAGGAGTATGTAGAACTGGAAAAGTTCGCAATTGACATCATTGACACTCAAGAGTTATCTGCAACCCACCATATAGCTTTTATGGTTGTAAATGATCTTCAAATGAAACAAATAAGAGATGTTTTAAAACCACATAGAGGAGAATTATACCAACCTTAATTTCCATAAGGTTTTTACAAGCTAGAAAGTGGTTTTACCAATGAATTAAAAACAACAAGTCCCAAAATACTTTGTATTTTGGGACTTGTTGTTTTATAGCTTAATTTGCTTCTTTACTGATAAACTGAAGTCGCATTAATCGCAATTCTTCTGTATCATAACTTCCATCAAACTCCTCTAATGCTACTTTAATACTATCTGTTTCAGATTCCATAAAGTAATCGTATATCTCTTCTTGGTTATCCTCATCCAAGATTTCATCTAACCAATAGCTAAGATTTAACTTTGTTCCAGAATATACTATCTGCTCCATCTCCTTTAATAAAGCATCCATATCTAAACCTTTAGCACTAGCGATATCGGTAAGAGCTAATTTACGGTCGACATTTTGAATAATATATAATTTTAAAGCTGAATTAGCTCCAGTGGATTTAACCACTAAATCGTCAGGACGTATAATATCGTTCTCCTCTACATAGGTCTTTATAAGACTTACAAATTCACGACCATATTTTTTTGCTTTCCCTTCACTTACTCCAATAATATTGGCCATCTCCTCCAAAGTAATTGGGTATTTTAATCCCATTTCTTCTAAGGAAGGATCTTGAAACACTACAAATGGTGGTACCCCATGCTTTTTGGCTACTTTTTTACGTAAATCCTTTAAGAGTTGAATCAACACCTGATCTACAGCAGCAACACTTTTATTCATGTTAGCATCTAAATCTTTATCTGAATCAGAGTACACATGGTCTTCTGTCATCATAAAAGATTCTGGATTTTTCATAAAATCTACCCCCTTAGGTGTTAGTTTTAAAATTCCATAAGTCTCAATATCTTTATTTAGTAGACCAGCTACTAGCATTTGTCGGATTAAAGCCATCCAGTACTTTTCGTCTTTATCCTTTCCTATAGAGAAATAATCCTGTGTGTCGGTTTTGTTCGCTTTAATTAAAGCGTTCACTTTCCCTACTAGAGTAAAAACAATTTGTTTGGTTTTATACACCTGCTTAGTTTGTTGGATAACTTGGAGTACTTTTACCGCATTGTCTTTGGCCTCTACCTTAGTCTTAGGATTTCTCACATTATCATCCATATTGGCCCCTTCTCCATTTATCTCGTCGAAATACTCTCCAAAATAATGAAGTAAAAACTTACGTCTTGAAATCGATGTTTCCGCATAACCAACTACTTCTTGCAATAAAGCAAAACCAATCTCTTGTTCTGCAATAGGTTTTCCAGACATAAACTTTTCTAGCTTTTCAATATCCTTATAGGCATAATAAGCTAAACAGTGTCCCTCTCCTCCATCTCTACCTGCTCTACCTGTTTCTTGGTAATAACTTTCTAAAGACTTAGGTATATCGTGGTGAATAACATAGCGCACATCTGGCTTGTCAATTCCCATACCAAAAGCAATGGTTGCAACAACTACATCTACCTCCTCCATTAAGAACATATCTTGGTGCTTGGCTCTAGTTTTAGCATCTAGTCCAGCGTGGTAAGGCACAGCACTAATTCCATTAACTTGCAATACGTTAGCAATCTCTTCTACTTTTTTACGACTCAAACAATAAATCACACCACTTTTACCTTGGCGTTGCTTGATAAAGCGAATGATATCACTTTCTACTTGTTTGGTTTTAGGTCTTATTTCGTAGTATAAATTAGGTCTATTAAAAGAAGCCTTAAAAACATTTGCATCTGGTATTTCAAGGTTTTTTAAAATATCCTCTTGCACCTTTGGCGTTGCTGTGGCTGTCAAACCAATAATAGGTATATCCCCTAATTGTCGAATAATATTTCGCAGATTACGGTATTCTGGTCTAAAATCGTGTCCCCATTCAGAAATACAATGCGCTTCATCAATAGCAACAAAGGAAAGCTTTTCCCCTTGAAGAAAGCTAACATATTCTTCTTTAGTCAAAGATTCTGGAGCTACATATAGTAGCTTAGTAACACCACTTTTAATATCTTCCTTGACCTGATTTACTTCAGATTTAGTTAAAGATGAATTTAAAACATGGGCTACACCATATTCACTTGAAAGACTACGAATAGCATCTACTTGATTTTTCATCAAAGCAATAAGAGGTGATACAACAATAGCAGTACCTTCCAAAACTAAAGCCGGTAATTGATAGCATAAAGATTTCCCTCCTCCGGTTGGCATGATTACAAAAGTATTGTGTCCTGAGATAATACTTTTAACCACATCTTCTTGAAGACCTTTGAACTGTGAAAAGCCAAAATATCTCTTTAACTCCTTGTACAAGTCAATTTCAGTTGATTTCATTATTTTTGTATGGTATTTTACATAAATTTGCAGTACCATAAAGGTACAAAATTTCTTTAGTTCAATCCTAATATTTAACATTCACTAATTTTGGATACTACAAAAACTATATTAAACACAGCAAAACAGACTATTTTATCTGAAAGCCAAAGTGTTAAAAAACTTACGAATTACCTAACAGAGGACTTCTCTTTAGCTGTAAAAACGATTTTAAATTGCCAAGGAAGGGTAATTGTAACAGGAATTGGAAAAAGTGCATTAATTGGCGCGAAAATTGTAGCCACATTTAATTCCACAGGAACACCCTCTATTTATATGCATGCAGCAGAGGCTATGCATGGAGATTTAGGTATAATTCAACCACAAGATTGTGTTATTTGTATCTCTAATAGTGGTAATAGTCCAGAGATAAAAGTGCTTACCCCTTTATTAACGCGTCAAGGAAATACCCTTATTGCTATCACTGCTAATGAAAACTCTTTTCTAGGTAAAGGAGCACACTATGTATTACTGTCTAAAGTAGACCAAGAGGCAGATCCAAATAATTTAGCACCTATGAATAGTACAACAGCACAATTAGTATTAGGAGATGCTTTAGCTGCTTGTTTAATAGAAATGCGTAACTTCGGGCCGTCTGATTTTGCAAAATACCATCCAGGTGGAGCATTGGGTAAAAAATTATTGTTGAAAGTTGCCAATATATTAAAGGACACCAATAAGCCATTAGTGGATAAGGATGCTGATATAAAACAAGTAATTGTGGAAATATCTCAAAAACGCTTAGGTGTAACTGCTGTGGTAGATAACGACAAATTAGTTGGTATTATAACCGATGGAGACTTGAGAAGAATGTTAGAAAAACACGACAATTTCCAAGGAATGACAGCTAAAGATATAATGAGCGTACAGCCTAAAACAATAGAGTCAAAAGAACATGTTTCTAAAGCTCTATCTATTTTAGAAGACAATGCTATTACCCAATTATTAGTGACACAAGAAGGTAAATATGTTGGTATTATTCATCTTCACGACATTTTAAAAGAAGGAATTGTATAAAACTATGATAAACAAAAAACAAAAAAACAAACAAAGCATGTCTTTCTTAGACCATCTAGAAGAGTTAAGATGGTTGTTAGTCCGATCTGCAATGTTCATTTTAGGAGGAGGAGTAGTTGCCTTTTTCTTTAGTGACTTTATTTTTAACAACATCATTTTCGCCCCAAAAAATTCTGACTTTATCACCTACAGACTTTTCTGTAAGGCTTCGCAGCATTTTAATTTTGGAGAAGGCTTTTGTGGAAATGAACTTCCGTTTGAAATTCAAAACAGAACCATGGACGGTCAATTTTCCGTTATTATATGGACCTGTATTACAGCCGGATTTATTCTAGCTGTTCCTTTCATCTTAATGGAGATTTGGAAATTTATAAGCCCCGCATTATATACTAATGAGAAAAAGTACGCACGTTTATTTATTGCAAGTTCTTCCTTATTGTTTTTTATAGGAGTTTTATTTGGCTACTTTTTAATTACGCCATTATCCATAAACTTTTTAGCCAATATCCAAATCAGTGATATTGTAAAAAATCAAATTGACATCAACTCCTATATTAGTTTAGTTAAAACAACTTCTATTGCATGTGGTCTGGTTTTTGAATTGCCAATTATAATCTATTTCTTATCGGTAATGGGCTTAGTAACTCCCGAGTTCTTAAGAGAATACCGCAAGTATGCAATTGTTTTAATTTTAATTATTGCAGCTATTATAACCCCACCAGATGTAGTGAGCCAAATAATAGTTTCAATTCCTTTGCTTATTTTATATGAACTTAGTATTTATATTTCTAAATTCGTGCAAAAGAAAGATAGTGGTACTAATCAAAAAGGATTAACCAAACAAAATTAACCATGAAATTAAGAGCCGACAATATTGTCAAGATATATAAGAAGAGAAAGGTTGTTAAAGGGGTGTCTGTTGAAGTAAACCAAGGAGAAATCGTTGGTTTATTAGGACCTAATGGAGCAGGAAAAACCACTTCTTTTTACATGATTGTAGGTTTAGTAAAGCCTAATAGTGGAAACATATATTTGGATGACACCAATATTACTGACTTCCCTATGTATAAAAGAGCCCAACATGGTATTGGGTATTTAGCACAAGAAGCCTCGGTTTTTAGAAAATTAAGTATTGAGGATAATATTTTAAGTGTTCTTCAATTAACAAAGCTATCTAAGGCAGAACAAATTCTAAAAATGGAATCTCTGATTGAAGAATTTAGCCTAGAACATATCCGAACAAACCGTGGAGACTTATTAAGCGGTGGGGAAAGAAGAAGAACTGAAATCGCTAGAGCATTAGCAACCGATCCGAAATTTATTCTTTTAGATGAACCATTTGCGGGAGTAGACCCTGTTGCTGTGGAAGATATTCAACGAATAGTGGCTCAGTTAAGAAACAAAAACATAGGTATTTTGATTACTGACCACAATGTTCAAGAAACATTAGCCATTACTGACAAGACCTATTTAATGTTTGAAGGAGGGATTTTAAAGGCTGGTAAACCAGAAGAATTAGTAGAAGATGAAATGGTAAGAAGAGTTTACCTGGGTCAAAACTTTGAGCTAAGAAAAAAGAAAATTACTTTTTAATACTTTTACTTCTATTTAAATATCCCACACACACAAAATTGGCTATGTGACCAAAATTTTCACATTTCTTTTTTTTGACAATCTTAAAATTTTATATTTGCACAAAAACTAATGAAAAATAAATCCTTTTTTAAACTTTTAACTGCGCTTTTTTGCATTGTACTGCTTAGTTCATGTGCACAAAAGGAAGCGTTTGTTTACTACCAAGATATTGATACAGTATTATTAGAAAATGCTTCAAACACAAACTTTCAAACTAGATTACAACCTGATGATCTATTAATGATTGTTGTTTCAGCTCAAGATCCTGAATCTGCTATTCCTTTTAATTTAATGAATACTATGACTGCTAGTCCAACTCAACCGGAAGGTGCTGGGCAAATGAAGCAGCAACTTTACCTTATCGACAATCAAGGAAACATAGAGTTTCCAGTTTTAGGTAGTATTAAATTAGGTGGTTTAACCCGTAGTCAAGCAATTGAATACTTAAATGAGGAAATCAGCCAATATATCAACCACCCTATTATTAATTTAAGAATTGTGAACTTCAAAGTAACAGTTCAAGGAGAAGTTAATAAACCAGGGGTACATACTATAACAAGCGAAAGATTAACTTTAATGGAAGCTATTTCTTTATCTGGTGATATGACTATCTATGGTAAAAGAGATAATGTATTAATTATTCGTGAGATCGATGGACATAAGATTCCCATTCGTGTAGATATGACTAAGTCAGACTTTATTACCTCTCCTTATTATTATTTAAACCAAAATGATATTGTATACGTAGAGCCTAATAAAACAAGAATAAACTCTTCTGTAGTTGGACCAAACTTAACAGTAGGTATTTCGGCCTTGTCTTTACTTGTAACTATAATTGCATTATCCGTTAAATAATTATCATGGAAAATAAGTTTGATAACAATGATGATACGAATATTAATATTCGTGAAGAAATTGAAAAATACATAATACATTGGCGTTGGTTTGTACTAAGCATTATTATTGCTTTAGCATTGGCCTTCGTTTACCTTCGTTTTACACAAAAAACCTATAAAATCAACACCACTATTATCGTAAAAGATGAGAAAAGAGGTGGTGGAATTGCTTCTGAAATGGCTGCTTTCGCAGATCTTGGGATGCTTTCTGGTGGTAAAAGTAATGTAGAAAACGAAACCCAAGTCCTTAAATCAAGAAACCTTACTGAAAGAGTAGTAAGACGCTTACAATTAAATATTTCCTACATTAATGAAAGCAAGTTTATTGCTAGTCAAATGTATGAAGACAGCCCAATTAGCTTCAACTTTGTAGATAGAGTATTTGACTTTGATAAAATCAAATATGAGTTTTACGTTAAAAACTTACAACAAGACTCTTTTGATCTATATGATGATAAAAAAGAGCTTATTGGAACTTATCCATACGACACTCCTTTCCAAACTATTTTAGGCCAGCTTATTGTTACTAAAAATGAGCCAGCACGTATCCCAACACTAGATACTTTAAAACAAATAGAAGAATTAGAAGAAAGCGAAGTTGTAACAGAATTACTAGTACAAATCACTCCTATTCAACAAATAGTTGATGCTTATATTAGAAATGTACAAATTACTCCTACGGATAAATTCTCTACTGTCTTAGATTTATCGATGGTGGATGCTACTCCAACAAAAGCAATTGATTTCTTAAACAACTTAGTAAATCTATACAATGATGCTGCTATTGCAGACAAAAGATTTGTATCAGAGAAAACTTCTGAATTTATTGAAACTCGTTTAAAGTTAATTACAGAGGAATTAGGAGATGTTGAAAAATCTGTAGAAGGCTATAAAGCTGTTAATGCTATAACAGATATTCCAACAGAACTTGGCTTAATTCTAGAGAATGCAAATTCTTATGAAAAACAAATTATTGCCAACGAAACAGAATTAAAGGTAGTTTCTTCTATGATTGACTTCTTATTAAAGAGTCAACCAAATGAACTAATCCCTGGAAACATTATTCAATCGGATGCAAATTCTAATAGTTTGATCAATCAATATAATCAGTTGATTTTAGATCGCAATAGAATTAGTGGTAGTTCAACCAATAGAAACCCTGCTGTTATAAAATTGGATAGCCAAATCGCCTCTATGAAAGCTTCTGTGATGGAGAGCTTAAGAAACTTAGAGGGTAGTTTAAAAATAACACAAAGAGAATTAAACAATAAAGAAAGAGACTTACGTTCTAAACTTGCACAAGTTCCTAGACAAGAACGTGAATTCCGTATTATTGATAGACAGCAAAAAGTTAAGGAAGCTATTTACCTTTATTTATTCCAAAAAAGGGAAGAAACTGCTATTGCACTTGCTGCAACAGACCTTAACGCTAAGGTAATTGATAGTGCAAGAAGTTCAGATAAACCAGTTTCACCAAAGAGTGCAATTGTATTATTGGCTGCGTTAATTTTAGGTTCCCTTATTCCTTTTGCTATTATCTATCTTCAAAACTTACTGGATACTAAAATTAAAACCAGATTGGATATTGAGCACAACTCAAACGTTCCATTTATTGGAGACATTCCACACTCGGATGACAATAGTAAGATTGTAGATATAACAAGTAGAACTAGTACTGCAGAGGCGCTTCGTATCATTAGAACCAACTTAGAATTCATGCTAAATAGAGTTCCTAAAGGACAGGCTAAAATGATCTTTTTAACCTCTACTTTCCCTAAGGAAGGAAAAACGTTTACCTCTGTTAATACAGCTGCAACTATTGCTTTATCAGGAAAGAAAACGCTTCTAATTGGTTTAGATTTAAGAAATCCTCGTTTAGATGATTACATCTTATTACCACAAAAAGGAGTATCTGATTACTTATTACATAAAGAAGACAATATCCATAAATATGTAGTAAAAATCGATGGTTACGAAAATCTTTATGCACTTCCTGCAGGAACAATTCCTCCTAACCCGGCTGAATTACTAATGGGAGATGCTATTGGAGAGATGTTCGAAACTTTGAAGAAAGATTACGACTATATCATTGTAGATACTGCTCCAGTTAGTCTTGTAACTGATACTTTATTAGTTGCTAAATATGCAGACACATTCGTATATGTTTGTCGCGCAAATTACCTAGATAAACGAATGCTACGTTTACCAAATGATTTATATAGAGAAAACAAATTACCAAATATGTCTATCTTATTAAATGATACTATTACAGGAAGTAGATTTGGTGGATACGGATACGGTTATGGGTATGGATATGGTGTAGAACACGATATCGAAAATGCTAAAAAACCATGGTGGAAAAGCTTATTTCCTTTTCTATTCAAAAAATAAATAAATCCCAAGATTTAAAAAAGGTCTTTCTATACTATATAGAAAGACCTTTTTTTTATCCCTCTCCTATTCAAGGAAAGCCTAAACGAAAAATAAAAGTGTTAAACCCAAATAAAATAGACAAGCTTTTTTCCATCTATAAATACAAATAGTGCTTATCTATTGTAGAAAATCAAAGAAATAATACTTATAAAAGCCTAAGTCAATATAATTAATCATATAATATTTACTCTTTATAAGTAAATCAACAAAATATTAATTATAAAAATAACAATTTAAAAATATTACAACACTGTAATACTAAATCAATAATTCTAAGGCTAGAACAGGCAGTATTACTACATTTCTTCTAACAATTTAGTATATTTGCTTTATACCGCTTAATGGTATTTGACTAATTTAGTTACTATTTTAATATATATAAGATGAGCCAAAAATCTAAAATTATTTACACACTAACGGACGAAGCACCGATGTTAGCTACTTATTCTTTTTTACCAATCGTACAAGGATTTGCAAAAACAGCTGGCATAGATGTAGAAACTCGTGATATATCATTAGCAGGACGTATTCTAGCTAACTTTCCTGAATTCTTAAAAGAAGATCAAAAGATCTCTGATGCATTACAAGAATTAGGTGATTTAGCAAAAACGCCAGAAGCTAATATTATTAAGTTACCAAACATTTCAGCTTCTTTACCTCAGTTAAACGCTGCAATTAAAGAATTACAAGCTCATGGATATGCTGTTCCTAATTATCCAAGTGAACCAAAGACAGAGCAAGAAAAGCAAATCAAAGCCGCTTATGCAAAAGTTTTAGGTTCTGCAGTAAATCCTGTTCTTCGTGAAGGAAACTCTGACCGTAGAGCTCCTAAAGCAGTTAAGAACTATGCTAAAAAACATCCACACTCTATGGGGGCTTGGTCAAAAGACTCTAAAACTAGAGTTGCTTCTATGCAAGATGGAGATTTCTATGCAACAGAAAAAGCAGTAACAGTTGAAAATGCTGGTAAATACAAAATTGAATTTCTTTCAAAAGACCATAGTACTTCTATCTTAAAAGACTTTGCAGATTTACAAAAAGCAGAAATTATCGATTGCTCGGTAATCAATCTAAAAAAATTAAAAGCTTTTGTTGCAAAATGTAAGCAAGAAGCAAAAGACCAGGGAATCTTATTCTCTACACACCTTAAAGCAACTATGATGAAGGTTTCTGACCCTGTTATCTTCGGTGCTGTTGTAGAGGTATACTTCCAAGAAGTTTACCAAAAATATGCAGAATTATTTGCAGAGTTAGGAATCAACCCTAACAATGGTTTAGGTGACTTATATGCTAAAATCGCTGGACATGCTTTAGAGGCTGAAATCAAAGCATTAATTGAACAAACAATTCAAAATGGTCCTGATATCGCTATGGTTAACTCAGACAAAGGAATTACAAACTTACATGTTCCTTCTGATGTTATCGTAGATGCATCTATGCCTGCAATGATTAGAACTTCTGGTCAAATGTGGAATAAAGAAGGTAAATTACAAGATACTTTAGCTATTATCCCAGACCGTAGTTATGCAGGAGTTTATCAAACAGTTATTGAAGACTGTAAGTTAAACGGTGCGTATGACCCAACAACAATGGGATCTGTTCCAAACGTTGGTTTAATGGCGCAAAAGGCACAAGAGTACGGTTCTCATGATAAAACATTCCAAGCTCCAGACAATGGTTCTATCGTAGTGAAGGATGAAAAAGGAGATACTATTTTCTCTCAAGAGGTAGAAAAAGGAGATATCTTTAGAATGTGTCAAGCTAAAGATGCACCTATCCAAGACTGGGTTAAACTTGCTGTAAACCGTGCACGTTTATCTAATACACCAGCTATTTTCTGGTTAGATAAAAATAGAGCTCACGACCAACAGTTAATTCTTAAAGTTAACCAATACTTAAAAGATCACGATACAACTGGATTAGACATTCAAATCTTATCACCTGTTGAAGCTACTAAAGTAACTTTAGAAAGAATCCGTAAAGGATTAGATACTATTTCTGTTACAGGTAACGTTTTAAGAGACTACTTAACGGATTTATTCCCAATTTTAGAATTAGGAACATCAGCTAAAATGTTATCTATCGTACCTTTAATGAATGGAGGAGGATTATTTGAAACAGGTGCTGGAGGTTCTGCTCCTAAGCATATTGAGCAGTTTATCGAAGAAGGATACTTACGTTGGGATTCACTAGGTGAGTTCTTGGCATTAGGAGCTTCTTTTGAGCACTTAAGCCATACACAAAACAATCCTAAAGCTCTTATCTTAGCAGAAACTTTAGATCAAGCAACTGCAATGTTCTTAGATAATGACAAATCACCTGCACGTAGAGTAGGATCTATAGACAATAGAGGTTCTCATTTCTATTTAGCTTTATATTGGGCACAAGCATTAGCTGCTCAAGATAAAGACCAAGAGCTAAAAGCAATCTTTACAGCAATTGCAAAACAAATGCAAGAGCAAGAGCAAACTATTAACCAAGAGTTAATCCAAGCTCAAGGTAAAGCACAAGAAATTGGTGGTTATTACCAATCTAATGTAGAGGCTACTTCTAAAGCTATGCGACCAAGTAAAACTTTAAATAGCATTATTGATTCTATCTAATTCTAGCTATTTAAACTATCATAAAAAAAACCCATCTATAATTTATAGATGGGTTTTTTATTATAATATGATATGATATAATATACTTATAACTGTAATAACTCTCTAGCATGCTCTAAAGCACTACTTGTGATATCCTTACCGGATAACATAGTTGCTATTTCTGTAATACGCTCCTTTGGGCCTAAAGCGATAATAGAAGAAGTGGTAGTGGTAGAATCAGAGGTTTTAAAAACCTTATAATGCTGATTACCTTTAGCTGCAATTTGAGGTAAATGGGTGATAGAAAAAACCTGCATATGCTTACTCATCGAAAACATAATATGTCCCATTTTATCGGCTATCTCACCAGATACTCCCGTATCAATTTCATCAAAAATAATAGTAGGTAAACTAGAATACCTAGCTAAAGTAGCTTTAATAGCTAACATAATTCTTGACATCTCCCCTCCTGAGGCAACTTTCTTTAATAAACCATAGTCCATTCCTTTATTAGCAGAGAATAAAAGTTGTATGTGGTCTTTTCCGTTAAATAAAAATTGGTCAGAAGCATGAAATTCGAATCGAAAACTAGAATTAGGCATACCTACTAAAGTAAGAATCTCTAAAATCTGCTCTTCTAAAACAGGTACAGCTTGTTTTCTTTTAGTAGTTAACTCATTAGATAACTCTTCTAAAGAAGCCTCCAATTGACCTACTTTTATCTTTGTTTGTTCTATATCAGCTTCTAGATCACTAGCTAAAAATGCCTTTGAACTCAATTCTTTTTCTATGTGTATTAACTCTTCAACTGTATTAACCTGATGCTTCTTCTGAAGGGTATATAATAGCTGTAATTTACTATTGATAAGGTCTAATTGCTCTGGATCTTGTGCCACTCCAAAAGAGGCTTGCTCTAATTCATTGCATATATCCGAAAGCTCGATTTCAACACTATCTATCCTATCCCAAATATCTTGGTAAGCTTTAGAAACACCGCGGATTTTACCCATAGCAGATTTTAAATCCTTTAGATTAGGTAAAATACCTAATTGTTCCTGCTCTACAATGCGAATACTATGTCCTAAGTTTTCTAAAACTAGTTCTACATTAGTAAGACTTTGTAATTGTTCTTCTAGTGCTTCCTGATCTAAATGACTAAGTTCAGCTTGTTCTAATTCTTGTAGTAAAAAAGAATTATAATCCTGCTCTTTTAGAAGATCTTCTCTTTGCTGTTCAAGTGAAGATAAGGTTTTATTAAGTTTTTTATATTTTTTTAATTGATCTTGATACTCTAGCAAAACACTTTCATTATTAGCTACTGCATCTAAGATATGAATTTGATAAGCTTGTTCCTGTAGTTCTCCTGTCTGGGCTTGGGAGTGAATATCAATTAAAACACGACTAAGTTCTTGTAAATCATTTAAATTTACAGGACTATCATTCACAAAAGCACGTGATTTACCAGAAGGCAAAATTTCGCGACGAATAATAGTTAACTCCTCGTAATCCAATTCTAACATTTCAAATAAGTTCTCCAAACGATATCCCTTGACACAAAAATGTCCCTCAATGATACATTTTTCTTGCTTATCTTTTAAAGAACCTAAATCAGCTCTTTTACCTTGTAGTAATCCTAAAGCACCTAAAAGAATACTTTTACCTGCCCCAGTTTCACCAGTGATAATTGAAAAACCATTAGAAAACTCAATTTCTAATGCATCAATTAACGCAAAATTTTTAATTGTCAGTAATGTTAACATATAAAAATAACTTAGTTTGACTATAAACTATTCCATTTACTAGTATTCAAAGGAGATAATTTTTTAAGTAAATCTACTACCTTTTTTTTATTTGGATCACTAATCCCTGTATATAAATTTTGTAATTCTGTAGTTTTGGCATCAAAGAATACACGCATCAAAAAAGAATTTCCTTTAGTGGAATGCAACTTATTGAGTTCTACAAGACTTTGATATATCCCATCCCTACCAAGGGTATTATCCTGTGACATCACATCTAGTCCTTTGCGATGATATACATAAAGAGCTTCAATAAATTCGCTATAGGAATTAGAAACTAAGTCGTTAATTAAATAATAACGATTAGCATTACCATCAGCTTGCTTCCAGCCTTTATAATTAGACTGTTGAGCTGAATTCACAATACTAGCAGCACTTTGCAAATAAGCATTTCCTTGATTAGACTTGAAAGTATCTGCATCTAATCCAATGATAAGATTAGCATAAAACCCTATCAAATTAGTTAGGTTAGAATCGGAAGAATTCGGGTTAAACACTAAATTCTCAAACTCTATATAACTAAAAGTAATGTCTTTATCATTAAAATTTAAAACAGGAGTAGAATAAGTAGTATTAAAAACTGGTCTAGTACTTTGTACTTGTAATGTACCACTTACTATATTGTTATTTAAACTACTAACATTTAAAATAAAAACGCAATCGATTTTCTCTAATGCGCTATATCTCCTACTTCCCCATGAGGTATTATTGATGAGTTCTCGTAAAGACTTTTCTAAAGTAGTAAAATAAGAAGCATTACTATTACCTAATTGGCTATAATTAATATTTACTGTAGCATTAAGTTCTTGCCCGTAGGAGCACAAGGAATTTAATAGTATAATAATTAGCCAAAAAAGTTTATTCATAATGTTTAGCGATTTTTTCAACGATGTCCTTTGCAACTTCTTCTTTAGATTTTAATTCCATAGGTTCAATATTAAAATCTTTATCAATAAAGGTAACTTTATTTGTTGGTTTTCCAAAACCAGCCCCTTTATCATTTAAAGAATTTAATACAATTAAATCTAAATTCTTTCGCATTAGTTTGCCTTTAGCATACTCAATTTCGTTTTGTGTTTCTAAAGCAAAACCAATTAAGAATTGTTGTTTTTTGATTTCTCCTAAACTAGCTAAAATATCTGGATTCTTTTCTAATTCAATAGTAAAGGTATCACTGTTCTTCTTCATCTTTTGATCCATCACAGTAATAGGGCGATAATCCGCCACTGCTGCGGCTGCAACCATTACTTGTACATCATTGAAGTAGCTATGGCAAGCATCATACATTTGCTGAGCACTAACCACAGGTATCACAGTAATATTAGGGTGATCAATTTTCTGGTTAGTAGGACCACTAACCAAAATAACCTTAGCACCTTTTTGTGCTAATTCATAAGCAATATCAAAGCCCATTTTTCCAGAAGAATGGTTTCCAATAAAACGTACTGGATCAATAGCTTCATAGGTAGGCCCTGCAGTAACTAGTGCAGTAATATTAGCTAAAGTAAGATTGTTGGCTAAATCTTTGTTTAAAAAATCAAGAATATTTTCAACCTCTGCCATACGTCCTTGCCCAATTAGCCCACTAGCTAAAGGTCCAAACTCCGCTGGTATGATCTTATTGCCAAATTGGCTTAAAGATTGTAGGTTTTTATCTGTAGTTGGATGGATATACATATCCAAATCCATAGCTGGAGCAACATAAACAGGACATTTAGCAGATAAATATATTGCCATTAATAGATTGTCACAGATTCCATTAGCCATTTTTGCTAATGTATTGGCTGTAGCAGGAGCTATTAAAATTAAATCTGCCCAAAGAGCTAAATCTACGTGATTGTTCCAAGTCCCCTTATTATCAGCTGTATTGAAGAAATTAGTATATACAGGCTTAGTAGATAAAGTAGATAAGGTATAAGGGGTAACAAATTGATGAGAAGCAGGTGTCATAATTACTTGAACCTCGGCACCTGCTTTTATAAGTAAACGTACTAAGTTTGCCGTCTTATAAGCGGCAATTCCACCAGTTACACCTAGTATTATTTTTTTTCCGCTTAATAGTGACATTAGCTTAGTATTAAATTATTTTACAACTTCTTTAAAACTTACTCTTCCTTCTAACCACTCTTCTAAAGCTAATGCATGTGATTTAGGTAATTTTTCGTAAAATTTTGATACTTCGATTTGTTCTTTATTTTCAAAAACTTCATCTAAACTATCGTTGTAAGTAGCGAACTCTTCTAACTTCTCAATCAATTCGTTTTTAATCTCCGTATTGATTTGGCTTGCTCTTTTAGCTATGATTGTAATAGCCTCATAAATATTTCCTGCAGGCTCTTCAATTTGGCTCTTATTGTAAGTAATTGTATTTACCGGAGCATTTGTTTTCTTTAAATCCATCTCTATCGCTTAAATTATTTTGAAAATTTCTCTAATTCTTTATTAATCTCTTCCATCATGTCGTCTGCTTTTGGCCTAAATACACCATCTGGTTCAAAGCGAACCAAAGTTTCATACATAAGCTTTGCATTTTTCAAACGCTCTTCTTCTTTACTTGCTACACTATTCATAGCCAATTTATGGGCTGAATCTAACTTATAAAAAAGTGCTTCTTCCTTAAATTTAGTTCCTGGATAATCATAAATGAAGTTGTCTAATGCAATGATTGCAGCTCCATAATTACGAGTCCATTCTCCAATTGTATTTAGATGCTTCGCATTTTCGAAAGCTTTCTTTTCTAACTTTTCATTCAGACTTACCATCATTGAGTTTGCTTCAAAAACATAGTCAGAAGTAGGATATTGATCAATGAATCTTTGTAATTTTTCGATTAACTCATATGTTTCATGTTGATCGAAAGAATATTCTCTTGATAAAGGAAGTCCACTTTTGATTTCTTTCAGCAATGCTTCTTCCCTTTTTTCACTTCTAGGATAACTTGCTGCAAAGTTTCTATATCTAGGTCCTGCTGTTTGGTAATCCTTTAAAATGTAGGTTGCTTCCGCAAAATTATAATACATTTGTTCTGCATCAGTACGACCTCTCATTGGTGCTTCTAATTGCTCATATAAACGCAATGCACGTCTATACTTCTTTTGTTCGAAGAAGTCACTGGCTACTTCTTTTTTTAATTCCATATCCTCTGATTTCAAGGCTTGTTGCAATGGACTACATCCTGCAAGTGTAAGCATCAAAAAAGATACCCCGATATATCTTCTCATATAATAGTAATATTATTAAACAAAAGTTCCCTATTTATTTTCAAAGGAAAGCAAGTGCAAATTTAGTTATATAATTGCATTATACAAAAACCTTTTTATACTAAAAAGAAAAGATGTCATTAAAAATGACATCTTTTGCTAATTAACTGCTTTATAGGCCACTAAATACAGTAGACAAGGCCTAAAAATATCTCTTAAATTTATTTTTTTAGAAATTTTGACCCTCTAAAAAATTAGAAAATATCTATTTACAAAGCATTTCGAATTCATTTTGAATTCTTTGCCCTAAATTTTGGTCTATATTTACTAAAGGTAAACGAAGTTCATCTGAACAAACATTTGCTAACTTCAAAATATGTTTAATACCTGCAGGATTACCTTGTTCGAAAATCATATCCATTATAGGCATTAATTTATAATGTAAATCAAATGCTGCTTCTACTTGTTTGTTTAGTCCTAGGCGAATCATTTCCGTAAAAGTCTGTGGAACTCCTTGTCCGATAACAGAAATTACTCCAGATCCTCCAGCTAATGTCATTGGTAAAGCTAGTGCGTCATCTCCAGAAATAATTAAGAAATCTTTTCTTGTATTTTGACGGATTAACTCCATTGCTTGTACAATATCTCCAGCTGCTTCTTTTATAGCAACTATATTATCGAATTCATTAGCAAGGCGAATTACAGTACTAGGCAACATATTGCTACCTGTTCTACCAGGAACATTATACAATATAATTGGCAAAGGACTATTAATAGCTATTTGTTTAAAATGCTGATAGATTCCCTCTTGTGTTGGTTTGTTATAATAAGGAGAAACAGATAAAATTGCTTGAAAACCTTCTAAATTTCCAGTAGTTAATTCCTCTACTACTTCTTTAGTATTGTTTCCTCCAACTCCTAAAACCAAAGGTAATCTTCCTTGATTAGCATCAACTACCACCTTCTTTACTAACTCTTTTTCCTGTTTACTTAAAGTAACAGATTCCGCAGTTGTTCCTAAAACAACTAAATATTCTACTTTCCCTGAAATAGAATATTCTACTAATTTTTGTAAAGCCTCTACATCGACACTTTGGTCTTTTTTGAAAGGGGTAACTAAAGCTACTCCTGTTCCTACTAATGATTGCATAACTTATTTGTTATTGGTTATTGGTTTTTTAAACCTTTTATATATTCTAAAAGTACTTCTATAAATTGTTTTGCATTTAAATGACTAAGGCGAACTTCTAAATGAGAAATAGTTCTATCATTTTGATTTACTCCTACTTTGAATTTTGCCTTGGATAATAAAGTAACATATTCTAAAACCGGGTTACTTTCTTTATAAAAGCCAATAAGCATATCAAAAGGATAATTCATAAAATCGACAATCTGCTGATCAATGCATTCTCCTGAGTAATCAAAACTGTGGATTTCCACAAACTTATGTACTTTCTCCTCTTGTTCTTTACTGCGTTTTCCAAAAACGACAACATCTGTTTTAAGATTCTCCTTAGTATTGCTATGCAAATACCCTAAGAGATCATCTAACTGTCTTATATGCTGCTGATCGATTAGCAATCCTATTGTTTTAATTTCAAAATTAAAACAATCTGGAAGGCTAGCCAACTTTGATTTACGTACAATTTTCTTAAGGGAATTGTTCTTCCATACTTGGCTTAACATATCTATTGTTTTTTGTAAAAATACAGAAATAGAAATTCAAAACTCAGCTTTTTAACACGGTTTTACTTTATCATATCGATAAAATCCTGCTCGCTTAAAATAGTGATTCCTAATTTATTAGCCTTTTCTAATTTTGAAGGCCCCATTTTATCCCCAGCTACTACAAAGTCTGTCTTAGAAGAAATTGAACTTCCATTCTTTCCTCCATGGTCTTCAATACTTTGCTTGATTTGATCCCTTGTCATTTGAGTGAACACTCCAGAAACTACAATTGTCTTACCTAATAAAACATCAGAAACAACAGTAGATTCTTTTTCCTGTACTTCCATCTGTACACCATAGTCCTTTAAACGTTGAATAATTTCTCTGTTTTGAGCACTACTAAAAAAGTCAATCACACTTTGAGCAATGCGCTCCCCTATTTCATCTACTTCAATTAGATCTAAAAATCCTGCATGAGCTAAAGCATCAATGTTTTTATAATGTTGAGCTAGTTTCTTAGCAACTGTCTCACCAACGAATCGTATTCCAAGACCAAATAATACCCTTTCAAAAGGAATTGTTTTAGAACCTTGAATTCCATTTATTAAGTTTTCTGCAGATTTTTGTGCCATACGATCTAAGGGTAATACTTGATCTATAGTCAAATCATATAAATCGGCATAATTTTCCACCAAGTGATTCTTACATAAAAGGATAACAGTTTCCTCACCAAGCCCTTGGATATCTAAAGCTTTCCTAGAAATAAAGTGTTGAATTCTACCTGCTATTTGAGGTGGACACTGAGAAAAGTTTGGACAATAATGTTGAGCCTCTCCAGGAGTACGTTTTAAAGCTGTCCCACATTCTGGACATTCTTTTATATAAACCGTCTTTACAGAGTCCTGAGCGCGCACTTCAACATTAACACCTACAATTTTCGGAATGATTTCTCCTCCCTTTTCAACAAAAACCTTATCGTTTACTCTAACATCTAGTTTTGCGATTTGATCGGCATTATGCAAAGAAGCACGTCTTACAATAGTCCCTGCTAATTGCACAGGCTCTAGGTTAGCCACTGGTGTAATTGCACCTGTTCTTCCTACTTGATAAGTTATTGACTCCAAAGTAGTCTCTACTTGTTCTGCTTTAAACTTATAGGCGATAGCCCAACGTGGAGCCTTGGAAGTAAAACCTAACTCCTGTTGATCTTGCAGATCATTAACTTTAATTACTACACCATCGGTTTCATAAGGCAATTCAGACCTATGTTTATCCCAATATTCTATAAAGGCAATAACCTGATCTAAAGAACTAACTAACTTAGACACATTAGGAACTTTAAAGCCCCATGATCTAGCTGATTCTAAAGAATCCATTTGACTAGAAAAGGGCAAATCACTTCCTACTACATTATATAATAAACATTCTAATGGCCTTTTGGCAACCTCAGCACTATCTTGTAGCTTTAAACTACCCGAGGCCGTATTTCTAGGGTTTGAATAAGGCGTCTCGCCCATTTCAATTAAAGCGCGATTCATTTTTTCAAAACCTTCAAAAGGTAAAACTATTTCTCCACGTATATCAAATAAGGCAGGATAGTTACCCTTTAAAACTAGCGGTACAGACTTTATCGTGCGAATATTAGCTGTTACATCATCTCCTTGTGTACCATCTCCTCTAGTTACAGCTCTAAGTAGAACCCCATTCTCATAGGTAATACTAATAGATGCACCATCGTATTTTAACTCACAGGTATACCCAGTTGGAATATGCCCTAGAACCTTTTCTAAACGCAGTTCCCAATCCTTTAAATCCTCCACAGAGTAGGAGTTATCTAAAGAATACATACGATGTTGGTGTTCTATTGTTTTAAAGTTTTTAGTTATTTCTCCACCTACTCTTTGAGTTGGTGAATTCATATCCATATACTGTGGATATTGTTTCTCTAAAGCCTCTAACTCTTTTAACTTTTGATCGAATTCAAAATCACTAATACTCGGAGTGTCCAATACGTAATATTCATAATTATACGTATTAAGCTCAACTCTTAAAGACTCCATTTTATCTTGTATATTCATAGAAAGTCTTATAATTTCAACATTTCTTTAAACTGATTATACAACACTCCATCACTAAGGATGGCTCCTTGTTGAATAATGTCGAAAATTTCTTTGTTGCGATCCTCACCAAAATCCTTACTACCATATTTGATCTCAACCTCAGCTGTAAAAACAGCATCACTTAACCATTGTAAACCTTCTTTTGTTAGAAAATCTATATCTTCTTGCAAAGTTTTAATTACAATAGTATGTATGGTTTTGTCATTAAACCCAAATAAAAATAAGTGATTTTTAGAATAATGCTCTAAAAATTCAGCTTTGTTTAAAACCCCTTCCCATATCAAATCAGAAAAAACATCTAATTCTTGTTCTGCAACCTCTGGTTTTGAAGCTTTAATATTATCCCACTCCTTTTTATCGATTTGTTGTGAGGCTAAAAAATTGATAAATTCAGGATGTAATTCTTCAAATTGCTCCTTTGTAAGTCGAGTATATTTCATAAAACTAAATTTTAAAGTTCAAAAATACTAATTCTACCATAGATTCCCTACTGATTAAAATACATATCAAATAACTTTTGCGTATTTCTATCTAAAGTTCTTTAAAAAAAAGACAAAAAAAAAGCCCTCTAAAATTAGAGGGCTTTTCTTATATATAATCAATGATTATTCTTGCTCAGGGATTACTTCGTATTCCACTTCAACAATTACATCACGGTGTAAACGAACACTAGCAGTATATTTACCAGTACGTTTGATTACTCCAGAAGTGATGAATTTTTTATCAACTTGCTGACCTTCTTTAGCAAAGAACTCTGCTAAGTCTTGGTTAGTAACTGATCCGAATAATTTCTCTCCACCAGCTTTAACACTGATTTTGATATCTAAAGCTCTTAATGCTTCTGCAATTACTTGTGCATCAGCGATAACTTTAGCTTCTTTGTGTGCTCTTTGCTTTAAGTTCTCAGCTAATACTTTCTTAGCAGAAGGAGTAGCTAAAACTGCAAGTCCTTGAGGAATTAAATAGTTACGACCGTATCCTGGTTTAACATTTACGATATCGTCTTTAAATCCTAACTTTTGTACGTCTTGTTTTAAAATAAGTTCCATAGTTTCTGCTTCTTTTTTATTTTAATAAATCAGCCACATATGGCATTAATGCTAAATGACGAGCTCTTTTAACAGCTACAGAAACTTTTCTTTGGAATTTTAAAGATGTTCCTGTTAAACGACGAGGTAAAATTTTACCTTGCTCGTTTACGAATTTTAATAAGAAATCAGCATCTTTATAATCGATATATTTGATTCCTGATTTTTTGAAACGACAATACTTTTTAGTTTTGTTTGTTTCTATGTTTAAAGGCGTAAGATATCTGATATCCCCGTCTTTTTTTCCTTTTGCAGATTGCTCAATACTAGACATAATAATTAAGCTTTTTTAGATTTTAATTTCTCTCTTCTTCTCTCCGCCCAAGCGATTGCTTCTTTATCTAAACTTACAGTTAAGAAACGCATAACTCTTTCGTCACGTCTAAACTCAGTCTCTAAGTTGATAATAACATCTCCAGGTGCTTTGTACTCAAATAAGTGATAAAATCCACTTTTCTTGTGTTGGATTTCGTACGCTAATTTTTTAAGCCCCCAATCCTCTTTAGATACCATCTCAGCTCCTCTAGAAGTAAGAAATTCTTCAAATTTCGTTACTGTTTCCTTTACCTGAGTTTCAGATAAAACGGGATTCAAGATGAAAACAGTTTCATAATGATTCATAAATACAAAAAATTAATTTGTTATAAAATTGGCTGCAAAAATACAACATGTATCCTTACCATCCAAATACTATTAAAGTTTATTTGTAATTAAAACATTTCTTTAACTTTAAGCATTGATCCCTAACGGATTAATAAAAATCTACGTTAGCAACTACCTTAACTGCTCGATAAGGCCCAATAGCCTCAAAGCTTTTGAGTATATCTACAATTCTAGCTTTAGTTAAATTAAGGGGTTTATCTTGTGGTATTTTAATTAATATTACCCGAAGATATTCATTTCGAATTCTATTAATACTAGGCTCTTCTGGGCCTAGAACTGGAATACCGAGTTCCTTGGTTAAATAATTATACATCCACAAAGATGCCTGTTTTAATTTATCAAAATCCCTATGCTTTAATGTAATACGCACTAACCTATAAAAAGGAGGGTACTTAAAATTATAACGATCATACATTTGTTCTTTATACATACCATGGTAGTTATAATTGGTAACTTGTTGAATGATATTATGGTTTGGATTATAGGTTTGTATTACCACTTGTCCTTTTTTATTACCTCTACCAGCTCTACCACTAATTTGCACCATGGTTTGAAAGGCGCGTTCAAAGGCTCTAAAGTCGGGATGGAACAAACTATTATCAGCATTTAAAATCCCTACTAAACTAACATTATCAAAGTCAAAGCCTCTAGCTAGCATTTGAGTCCCTACTAAAATATCAATTTCCCTATTTTTAAAGTCGTCAATAAGTTTTTCAAAACTGTATTTGAGCTTTGTGGTATCTTGATCCATTCTAGCAATCCTATGCTCTGGGAACATGGCCTGCAATTCTTGCTGAACCTGCTCGGTACCAAAACCTTTGCTATTTAAATCTAAAGAGTGGCATTTTTGGCAAAATTTAGGCATCATTATAGAGAACCCGCAATAATGGCAACGCAATTCATTAGAATATTTATGGTAGGTTAGACTCACATCACAATGATCACACCCAGGAACATGCCCACAGGTCATGCATTCCACAACTGGAGAGAATCCCCTGCGGTTTTGATAAATAATCACTTGTTCCTTTAAAGCCAAAGCTTCTTGAATCTGTTGAATTAGATATTTTGAGAAGTGCCCAACCATTTGACGCTTCTTATAATTTTCTTTTAAATCAATAAGTACTATCTCCGGTAGTAGTATATTATTATACCTCCTATCTAAAGTCACTAGACCATACTTACCTTGATCCGCATTATAATAAGATTCCAAACTCGGGGTAGCCGAACCCAACAAAACTTTAGCTTTATGCTGGGAAGCTAAAACTACCGCACAATCTCTTCCATTATAGCGTGGAGCAACTTCTTGCTGTTTATAACTTACTTCTTGTTCTTCATCTACTATAACTAATTGTAAGTCCTTAAATGGCAAAAATACCGCCAATCGCGTCCCTATAATAATTCTAGCTTTTTCAGAACCTTGTAATACTTGTTTATAAACCTCTAAGCGCTCGTTTGCGGAATACTTAGAATTGAAAACAGCTACTTGATTACCAAAATAACGAACTAACCGAGTTACTAATTGGGTAGTCAATCCAATATCTGGAACCAAATAAAGTATTTGTCCATTTGGATTTTCTCTTAAAAAATTTTCTATAAGCCGGATGTAGACTTCCGTTTTACCAGATGCAGTAACACCATGTAATAGAACAACCATCTTCTTAGTGTAATGTTCTATAATTTGATCTAAAGCCCTTTCTTGGTATGTACTTAATACTATTTCATCTTGGGTAGCCTCTTCAAAAACAACACGGTCTTGCGCCTTAAAAACCTCAGCAACGATACCCTTTGTAATAAGGGCTTTTAAAATAGAGGCCGAACATCCTGACTGCTCTATAAGTTCAGAGGCTAATACAGGTAGAGATCTATTATTTTCTAAATGCAGAAGGTATTCTATTAATTGGGTTTGCTTGGTACTAAGCTTTAAAGAACTAATGAATTCCTCTCGGATAGATTCCTTTTGCAAATCCCCTGCCCAGATTATAAAGCGTCCAATCTTTGGCTTATACTTATCTACTATTTCTTCTTGTAAAAAAACAACTTCCTTTTGCATTAAACTATGCAAAATCGGAAATACTTTCTTTGTATTAAGTATTCCAATAATATCTTTTAACTTCAAAATAGATTGACTTTGAAGAGCCTCATAAATTAAGAACTCATTATCTGATAACTCTTCCACTTGGATAACGCAGTTAGGGTTAAATTGTATCAAAGTTTCACTCTCTAAGAGCAATTTACTTGGCATACACCCCTTATACACCTCTCCTAGGCTACACATGTAGTATTCACTTACCCATTTCCAAAGTTCAATTTGCTTTTCACTTACAATTGGTTCAATATCTAATATTTCAAAAATCTCTTTAGCCTGATAACTTTCTGGGACTCTTTGGTGCTTATCAATGACCAATCCTGTATATACTTTTGACTTTCCAAATGGTACTGCTACACGCATACCAACTTGTACGAATTCATATTCATCAGTACTTACTAAATAAGTAAAAGTCGAATTTAAAGACAAAGGAATGATAACTTCCACAAAATAATACATGACACTTGTTTTATTGTTACAAAGATAACACGACTTTAGACTAAAGCCTACTATAAAAAAAAATGGTGCCTTTTTATAAGCACCACTTTTTTTATTCTACACGCTGCCAAGATTGAGTGCGTCCTAAAAGAGATATTCCTACATATCCCCTAACATTGAGTTTGTTCGCGGACTCCAATTTAATGGAGCATTTGTATACCTTACCAGTTTCTGGATCTAAAATAGTACCTCCAGAAAGATCGTTATTTTTCTTCTGCATATTGTTGATAAAAACTAAACCAAGAATCGGCTTATCTTTATTCTCTCCTTCACATTTCTCACATAAGGGATTATCCCTACTAGGATCTAAAAGCTGGACTATTTTACCATAATATTTTCCTGATTTTTCGTAAATTTCTACGATAGACTTTTCCTTACCTGTGGCATCGTCTACTGTTTTCCATTTTCCAGTGATTTCTTGGGCTTGTGCACTCAAAAAACTTACCAAAAACAAAGAGATAACTAAAAGAATTTTTCTCATACTAATCTATATTAAATTAACACTCCTTCTCAAATATAACTCTTTTTACTCTTCAATTTACTTATTGTTGCATTTAATTCAAAACCTAATAGTAATATCATACAGTTTATCCATAGATAAAACATAACTACTAACAAAGTACCAATAGATCCATACAATTCATTATATCGAGCAAATCGCAATACATATACTCCAAATAAATACGAGGTTAAAATATACAACACAGTGGTAAAAATAGAACCTATAGAAACAAAGGGGATGCTTTTTGTTTGTTTAGCTCCAAATTTATACAAAGTAGAAGTAGTTAAAAATACAATCAGTAGTAAATAAAGGTTTCTTGCCCAAAGAATAAGGCTACTATCCAAATGAAAGGTATACATGATAACTTCTAAAACAACATAAACAGCTACTGAAAAAATAAGTGCAAACGAGAGCCCTATAGATAATACAAGAGCCATTAGATATTGTCGGATAAAATTTCTAGAAATAGTTATATGGTAAGAAGATTCAAAACCTCCTAAAATGGCAAAAACTCCATTACTCATTAAAAAAATGGACAAGAAAAAACCCGAAGAAAGTAGTGACTTATAACTGTTATTCATAATATCACTTAGAATAGATTCTACTGCTCCATAGGTATTAGGAGGCAATGAATTTTTTATAAATTCCAAGAAATCAATTTGAAAATTTTCTAAGGGTATATATGGAATAAGGTTTAAGATAAATAAGGCAAAGGGAAACAGTGCCATAAAAAAACTAAAAGCAATTGAACCTGCCCTATAAGAAAAAGCACCCTTTACTATTCCCATTATATAGAGCTCTAAAAGATCGTATAAAGAGTATCCCTGTAAAAAAGAAAATTTCACTCTCTTTAAAAAACATACGATCTTATCTATTACGGGAATCTGGTAGAATTTGCCTCTCATATTTGTAAAATGAATATAATGCTGTTATGCTAATCACTGCTACCGCAATGTATAGCCAATACATAGAATAATGCAAAGCAATTCCATATCTTAAAACTTGACTTATAGCTTGTATGATATAAGAAATAGCTCATTTAAAACATTAAACAAGCTACCCTTTATTATAACACGGCCTTTAAACTTAAATCTAAGTTACTTATAGAATGGGTAAGCGCCCCACTAGAAACAAAGTCTACCCCGCATAGTGCATATTCTCTTACTGTACTATGATCAATATTACCAGAAGACTCACTTTGGCATTGACCATTGATTAAAGCAACAGCCTGTTTAGTCATCTTGTAGTCAAAATTATCTAACAAAATTCTATAGACATTAGAACAAGCTAATATTTGCTCAACCTCATCTAGATTACGCGCTTCAACAATAATCTTAAGATCTTTGTTAGTCTTTTGTAAATAATCGTTGGTCTTTTGAATTGCTTGAGCAATTCCTCCTGCAAAATCAATATGATTATCTTTTAGCATAATCATATCGTATAAAGCAAATCTATGATTTTCACCTCCTGCAATTTTAACAGCCCATTTTTCTAAAGCACGAATCCCTGGAGTAGTTTTACGTGTATCTAAAATCTTAGTACCTGTTCCTTGTAAAAGATCGACAAACTCTTTAGTTTTAGTAGCAATAGCACTCATTCTTTGCATTGAATTTAGCATAAAGCGCTCAGCTTTTAAAATAGATTGAGAATTACCACTAATATATCCAATAATATCCCCTACTTCAATTGGCTGACCATCTTGTATTAGAATCTCCAATTCTAGACTAGGATCTACTTTATTTAATATCATTTTAGCAAATTCAATTCCAGCTAAAACCCCAGACTCTTTTACTAGTATTTTAGCCTTACCTGTTGCATTGGCTGGAATACAAGCCAGTGAGCTATGGTCTCCATCTCCAATATCTTCTCTTAGAGCATTGGTTATGATAATATCTAACTCCTTTAAAAATTGTTCTTGTGAAATCATAAAATAAATATTGCGATGCTAAAATAAGAAATCTTTATCTACTTCTAATCTTATTTAACATCGCAAAATATATTCTAAAACAGTTTTAACCCTAACTAATTGTAATACCTAATAGGGTATAAAATTCTTTAAGTATAGCAGGATGTCCTGGCCAAGCTGGAGAAGTTACCAAATTAGCATCAACTACTGCTTTATCTGCCCCTACTTCAACATACTGTCCACCAGCTAAAGTAATATCCGGTCCGATAGTAGGATAGGCAGTTAGCTTTCTATCTTTTAAAACATTTGCAACGGTTAATACTTGAATACCATGACAAATAGCAGCAACAGGTAAATCCTGTAGGAAAAAATATCTTACATGCTCAATCACATCTTGGTTTAGACGAATATACTCAGGAGCTCTACCTCCACAGATATATAATCCCTGGTAATCCGTTACAGTAACCTCGCTGAATGTTTTATTTAAAACAAAATTATGCCCCTTAAACTCTGCATAAGTTTGGTATCCTACAAAATCATGTACAGCAGTTGCAATAACATCTCCACTTTTCTTACCAGGAGCAACAACATCTACTTCTACTCCTATAGATAGTAAAGCTTGATAAGGTACCATCACCTCATAATCTTCGACAAAATCTCCTGCTAACATTAATACTTTCTTTGCCATAATTACAAAATTTTAAAAATTACAAGCTCTAAAATACAATTTTAAACAACGCTAATTAAAAGCATTAAGACTTTTTTTTTACAATATGTTAAAATTTAGCATATCTTTACTATAAAAACCAATAGAAATGAAAAAAATATCCTTAGTACTTTTTACAGCATTAATTCTTTTTAGCTGTACTATTAAGGTCCCACCGCCACAACATATCGTCGTGGAAGACCTTTATTCGTTAGACATTCCAGTTGCATTAGCACCTATGCATGATTTGTATCCAGGAGCGGACTTAGAATACGGTAATACCTTTACGGAGGTTTACCTAGTGACTAAACATCTCTTAGAACAAAACAATACAAGCAAAGACTTTCAAACTTATGTAGAGGATGCTTTAAAAGTATACCAAAACAAACCGCAATACACTATTGCAAAACAAGAAAACTTAAACATAAATGGCTTACCTGCAAAAATGTACTATTTGGAAATGCAGTTAAACCAAATGCCGATGTTCATGATTCAAACGTTAATCCAAGGGAAAAAAGCAAATTATGAACTTATATCTTGGACAACACAAAGAGAAAAAGTATATGATACTTTAGAGCTTAAAAGTATTATCGAAACTTTTAAAGAAATAGAATAATTAGTTCTCGAGTAAAACTTATTCGTGAAGTAATAAAAAACAATGCTTTTAGAATACTTTCTTATATAGCCTTGTAATTTCTTAACCTACATTAAGAAAGACCTGCATTTCATGGACTTTCTTGTATATTCGGATATAGAATCGTAAATTTGATAAAAATAAATTAGCATTTCAGATATGAAAAAAATCGTATTATCTTTAGCTATTGCAGCTACTTTGACTCTTGCTTCATGTGGAAACAAGAATGCAGACACAGCAACTACTACAACAGAGCAAGAAGTTGCAAAAGAACAAGGTGTTAAATATGTTGTGGATACACAAAACAGTTACACTACTTGGAAAGTTGGACATACAGGTGGTATTGATCCAAGATGGGGGAAACTTTCTTTAAGCCAAGGAGAGGTTTCTATTGACCAAAATGGTTTAACTGCAGGAAACTATATTTTAGACATGAACACTATCACAGTTAACCCTGCATCGGTTGGTGATGATGAGAAAAAAGTTTCTGACTTAACTAATCACTTAAAGAGTGTAGATTTCTTTGATATAGCTCAATATCCTACAGTAACTTTTCAAATTACTAAAGTTGAAGATTTAGATCCAGCTACAGAAAGTAAAGTTGAAGGAGCAAACAAATCTGTAAGTGGAAACTTAACTATCTTAGGAAAGACTGTAAATACAACTTTCCCTGCAAAAGTTACTATCACAGAAGAAAATGCTACTTTAGAAGCTAACTTTATCGCTAATCGTACAGATTGGGGACTAAAATTTGGAACTAAAGACGAAAAAGGATTCGACATCAATCCAGCAGATTGGGGAATTAGTAAAGATATGGAAATTGGAGTTTTCTTAATCGCGAACAAACAAAAATAATCTATTTTTATAGACTATTATATAGCTTACAGGCTATCTTATCTACCACAGATAAGATAGCCTGTTTTTTTTTACCTGATTTTGTGTAGTCTAATTAATTCAAAATTTGTATTTTTGAGAAAATTTAAAAAACAGAAGAAGATTTATTATAATGGTTAAAAATTTTGACATAGTGATAGTAGGTGCAGGCCCAATTGGTATTGCATGCGCACTAGAAGCAAAAAAAAAGGGCCTTTCCTATATTGTATTGGAAAAGGGCTGCTTGGTTAATTCATTATATAATTATCCAGTTAACATGCAATTTTTCTCTTCTTCTGAACTATTAGAATTAGATAACATTCCCTTTGTAAGTATTCAAAACAAACCTAGAAGAAATGAAGCTTTAGAGTACTACAGGCGCGTATGTACCAATAGTGACTTAAATATTCAACTTTTCACTCAAGTTACGGATATTAAGAAGAACTCTTCTGGTGATTTTGAAATAGAAACTTCTAAAGGAAAGTATTTTTCTATCAATGTTATCATTGCTACTGGTTTTTATGATTTTCCAAATCTACTCCATATCCCTGGTGAAAACCTAGAGAAGGTTTCCCATTACTACAAAGATCCACATTTTTATGCATCAACTAATGTTGTAGTCATAGGAGCTAGTAACTCCTCTGTTGATGCTGCTTTAGAATGCTATAGAAAAGGAGCTAATGTAACGATGATTATTCGCGATGATAAAATCAGCGATACAGTAAAGTATTGGGCTAAACCAGATATAGAAAATAGAATAGCTGAAAATAGTATTACTGCATATTTCAATAGTAACTTAACAAACATAACTCCTGAGCACGTTAGCTTTGAACAAAATGGAGAGTCTAAAACAATTGCTAATGATTTTGTTTTAGCCTTAACAGGATATCATCCAAATTATGATTTTTTAAGAAAGGTAGGTATTCAAATAAAAGATCAAGCAACAAAGGAACCAATGTATAATTATGACACCATGGAAACCAACATAGATAATTTATATCTAGCAGGTGTAGTATGTGGTGGTATAAATACCCATAAGTTATTTATTGAAAATTCTAGAATACACGCAAAACAAATTCTCTCCCATATTATCGAAGAGCATCGATATCGTAGTTAGTTAATCCTGGCATTGATCACAAATGCCCCTAGCTATTATTTCTAATTCGTCTAAGCTAAAGTTTTTTGGCAATTCGATTTTTGGAATAGAAATACTAGGCAAACAAATTATCGCATTACAATCCTTACATTGAAAGTGTAAATGTGTATCTTGGTGATTAACTTCATTACAGGCATCCCTACATAATGCATATTGTGTTACATTATTAGAAGTGATACTATGAATTAGTCCTTTAGCTTCGAAGGTTTTTATCGTCCTGTAGATGGTAACCCTATCCGATTGCTCAAAGCTATTCTCAATATCATTTAAAGTAACAGCTGTACTTTGTTTTTTTAAAAACTTAAGTACTAATAAACGCATAGCTGTTGGATTGATGTTTTTATTTTTTAATTCTAGTTCTAAAGTTAGCAAAGTCAATTATTTTATATCTTATTGTAGACAATAAGATAAGGAAATAGATTGAATTTTCAAAGTACAAAACAATGCGATATCTAATCAAAGATTCTTTTTTTAATACAAAATAACAAATCGAGTTGATAATTGAGAAAAATAAAAATATATTTATGTTTTTTTACAATTATCCTCAAATAAAACATCATAAAAGTGAATAGCAAACTAATCGGAAGTATTCTTATAATAGCTGGAACTGCCATAGGCGGAGGCATGCTAGCAATGCCCATTATATCCTCAGGAGTTGGCTTTAGTGGAATAACCCTAGTAATGGTTTTAATTTGGATAGCAATGTGCTATACGTCTTTATTATTGGTAGAATGTTATAAAGATCATTCCCACACAGACGGATTAAGTACGATGACCCATAGATATCTTGGATCGATAGGCTCTATTGTTACGGGGATCTCAATGTTAACCCTTATGTACGCTCTAGTTAGTGCTTATATAGCTGGAGGAAGTGATATTTTACAGCTAAATCTAAAGAATTGGCTAAATATTACCTTAACTCCTTGGCAAACAGCCATTGTATTTACCATTATCTTTGGAGGCATCGTAGCCTTAGGTGCCAAAGTAGTAGATGTAGCAACAAAATGGATTTTTGTAGTAAAATTGGTCTTCCTATTTATCATAATAGTAACCATGCTTGGCTATATAAAAGTAGATAATTTACTTGCATCACCTATAGAGCAAAAACTTATCTATTCCTCTATTCCCATTATCTTTACCTCTTTTGGTTTTCACATCGTTGTACCAAGTATGGTAAAATACCTTAATGGAGACCAGAAATTACTAAAGAAAGCTTTCTTTTATGGAAGTCTTTTACCCTTAGTTGTATATATATTTTGGCAAATGTCCATTTTAGGAAGTATTGCACCTTCTACTTTATATAGCATTATTCAAAACAACAAAGGATTAGAGGGAATGATTCTAGCGGTAAGTAGTATCTCAGAATCTACCTGGATGCAAATTCCTATTAATGTTTTTACAGCAGCAGCTATTTTAACTTCTTTATTAGGAGTTGCATTAGCGCTCTTTGATTATATTAAAGACTTATCTAAAAAAACTTCCTTTAAAGAAAATCGCTTCATTTTATTTTTAATTACTTTCCTGCCACCTTTATTATTTGCTTTATATTATCCTAAAGGATTTATATTAGCTTTAAGCTACGCAGCAATTTCTGTAGTGATTACTTCTTTATTTATACCTGTTTTCATGTATATACAAGTAAAGAAAAGAAGACATGAAAAAATCAACTTTTTTCAAAAATTTGCCTTCCTACTAATAATCACATTTGGAGTTTCCATTTTGGTAATTCAAACTTTAATGACTCTTGGAAAACTTCCAATTTTAGAATAAAAGAAATAACACCCAACTTTAAATACAAAAATAAAAATGCAAAGATTCATAGGAAGTATCCTAATTGTAGCAGGAACAACTATTGGAGCAGGAATGCTAGCTATGCCAATTATATCTGCAAGCGTAGGCTTTGGCTTTATGACATTAATCCTATTTACTATATGGTTTGCCATGTGCTATACCTCTATCTTACTAGTAAACGTATATAAATATAACTCTCACGAAGATGGTTTAAATACCCTTACCCATAAGTATCTTGGAAATGGAGGTGCTATTATTACAGCTTTAAGTATGTTAAGTTTAATGTATGCCTTAGTTAGTGCCTATATAACAGGAGGAGGAGAGATTGTAAAGACTAACCTCGAGAGCATTTTCAACATAACTCTTTCCCCGGAGGTAGCAGCAGTAATATTTGCAGTTGTATTTGGAGGAATAATCCTTTTTGGGACTAGAATTGTAGATATAAGTACTAAAATTGTTTTCTCTGTAAAACTACTTTTCTTATGTATTGTAATTGGTTTACTGTTGCCAAAAATTCAAGGCACCAATTTAGAATACATTCCTAGTAGCACACTACCTATTATAGCAACTATTCCAGTAATCTTTACCTCTTTTGGTTTTTATGTTGTAATCCCAAGCTTAGTTAAATACCTTCATGGGGACACCAAAAAACTAAAGTGGGTTTTTATCATCGGAAGTAGTATTCCTTTAGTTTTATACATCATTTGGGAATTAACTATTCTAGGAACGATTGAAAACGAAAAATTCACAGAAATACTTAAGCAAAATTCTGGTCTAGAAGGATTACTAAGCGCTATTAGAAATGTATATGACTCTAATGTAATTCGCATAGCCTTTAATATATTTGCCGCCGCAGCTATTCTAACCTCGTTTTGGGGAGTTGCCTTAGCCTTAAATGATTTTATCAAAGATTTAGGGAAAAAGAAAACCTATATCACCAATAATTTTTCTGCATTAGCTCTAACGTTCACTCCACCGATTATCTTTGCATTATTCTATCCAGATGGCTTTATTATGGCCTTGGGATATGCATCGATCTCTTTGGTAGTTCTTGCTTTGATTATGCCAATGCTTATGCTTATGAAAGCCCAAAAACAAAACGGAATTAAATCTGGCTTGCTGCAAAAGCTAGCTTTTACCTTCCTTTGGATATTAGCTATTGCTATTGTAGCAATACAACTACTACTTTCTGCAAAATGGATATAACCTCATAAAAAAGCCGACTCTATTTTAGAGTCGGCTTTTTTTATAAATATACCTTTTCTGATACTATTTCTTTTCTAATAAATAACAGATAACATATTCTGCAGAACGCAAACCAAATAAAGCAGGCATCCAGCTATTTGTACCAAAGAAAGATTTCTTAAAGTTCTTTCCATCTGTCATCTTCAAACTACTTTGATCAGGCTGTTCTGTACTAAAAACCGCTTTCACCCCAGAACTAATTCCCTCTTTTTTCAAGCGTTTTCTAATCTGTTTTGCCAAGGGACATACATCTGTTTTAGAAATATCTTTCACAGTAATCTTGCTAGAAGCCATCTTTCCTCCTGCTCCCATATTACTAATCACCTTTACCTTGTTTCTCTTAGCAGCCAAAATCAAATTCACCTTAGGAGTAACACTATCTATACAGTCTAGTACATAATCATAATCTGGAGTCACAATCTCAAAAGCGCGTTCAGGAGAAATAAACTCCTCTACACAAGTTAAGTTTAATTCTGGATTAATATCCATCAATCTAGCTGCTACAACACTTACCTTAGACAAGCCAATAGTGGAATGCAAAGCAGGTAATTGTCTATTAATATTGGTAATATCTACGGTATCCCCATCAATAATGGTCATATTTCCTATCCCTGCTCGTACTAAAAACTCTGCTGCAAAAGATCCTACTCCACCTAAACCTACTACTAATATCTTTGCGTTTTTTAATCGTTCTAAGCCCTGTTCTTTAAAAAGTAGTTCAGCGCGTTCTTGCCAAATTGCCATGTGTTCGAAATTAAATTAGCTCTATGCTATTATTATATTATATTTTTAAATACTCTTTTAAAGTTCTTCTCTATTGTTACTTCTATATCTGGTTGTAAGCAAATAGCTTTATTGTAAACCTGATCGATACTATATTCCTTATTATTGTCTGTTTCTAAAAAGACATAATCTTTGTCTATCCCTTGAAATACTTTAGCTACAGATTCTTGCTGTATTATAGCACATCCAAAACTCAAATAAAAACCATTTTTCTGTAAACTTAAAGCAAGTTCTTTCGACTTTCTATAACCGTGAATTATTAAAGGAATGGTAATATTATATTCCTTTTTTAATCTGATAATAGTATCATAATGAGAGACAAGGTGTAAAATAACTGCTTTGTTATAGCGTTGTGCAAGCTGTAATTGCTTGATTAAAACCTGTTCTTGTAAAGCTAAATCCACTGAACTATACTTATCTAGCCCACACTCTCCAATGGCTAAAAAACCTTCAGAAGAAATATTCTGCTGTAAAATAAGCAATTCCTCCTCTATAGTTTGCTCATTGATATACCAAGGATGTATACCAATGGAATAGTATCTGACTTGTTTATCTAACTCCAGAGGATATTGATTGAAAATAGCTATCTCATTTTGTATCTTACTCTTACTATGAGTGTGTATATTTATACGCATAGGCAAAAATAAAAAAAGAGTTGCCAAATTGACAACTCTTTAATAAAATATTATAGTTAATAGACTATTTTAAAGCTTTTAAACTATGTTCAATTGTGGCGATTTTCCCTTGGGCATCGGCCGCTTTTTTACGTTCATTATCTACAACTGCAGCAGGAGCTCCACTTACAAATTTTTCGTTTGATAATTTACCTTGTACAGAGCGTAAAAACCCTTGTAGGTATTTTAACTCTTCTTCTAATTTTTCAATCTCTTGTTCCACATCTACACTTCCTGTAATTGGAATAAAATATTCATTAGAAGCAACACGGTAAGATAAAGCACCACTCACTTGTTCAGTAATATATTCAATGCTACTAACATTTCCTACTTTTTCAATAACTGGGTCAAATCTATCAGATACACCTAAAGTGTTTAAAACCTTTAATTCTATTGTCTCTTTAAAAGAGATATTCTTATCTTTTCTAATAGTACGAATTCCTGCTATTACTTCTTGAGTGAATTCAAACTCTTTTATTAACTTCTCATCAAAGCTTTGCATAGTAGGCCATTGAGACACAACTAAAGCCTCCTGGGCAGAACGTTCCGCAATATGTTGCCAGATCTCTTCTGATAAGAATGGCATAAAAGGATGAAGTAGTTTTAAATTCTCTTCTAATAGTTCAATTGCTGCTGCATAAGTCTTTTGGTCGATTGGTTGTTGGTAACCTGGTTTAATCAACTCTAAGAACCAAGAACAAAAATCATCCCATACTAGCTTATACGTAGTCATTAAAGCATCCGAAATTCTATATTTTTGGAAGTGATCTTCAATTTCTACTAAAGACTTTTGCAGTTTAGCACGGTACCACTCGATTGCAACTTTATTACAAGAAGGCTGAGCGATATCTTGACTTACTTCCCATCCTTTAATTAAACGAAAGGCATTCCATACTTTATTAGTAAAGGCTTTACCTTGATTACATAACTCTTCATCAAAAAGAATATCGTTACCAGCTGAAGCAGAAAGTAATAATCCTACTCTTACTCCATCTGCACCGAATTTTTCAATTAAACCTAGAGCATCTGGTGAATTCCCTAAAGACTTAGACATTTTTCTTCTTTGCTTGTCTCTAACGATTCCAGTGAAGTAAACATTATTAAATGGTTTTTGACCAGTATACTCAATTCCAGCCATGATCATTCTAGCAACCCAGAAGAAAATAATATCTGGACCAGTTACTAAATCATTCGTTGGATAATAGTATTTAAATTCCTCATTATCTGGATCACTAACTCCGTTAAATACAGCCATTGGCCATAACCAAGAAGAGAACCAAGTATCTAAGGCATCTTGATCTTGCGTTAATCCTTCTATAGTTAAATTAGCATTTCCTGACTTAACTTTTGCTAGTTCTAAAGCTTCCTCAATAGTTTGTGCAACTACAAAATCTTCTTTTCCTTCTCCAAAATAATAGGCAGGAATTTGATGTCCCCACCATAATTGACGTGAAATATTCCAATCGCGAATATTTTCCAACCAACTTCTATATGTATTATTATATCTACTTGGATATAATTTAACTTCATTATCTACTAAAACTGCATCTAAAGCAGGTTTAGCTAATCCTTCCATTTTAAGGAACCACTGATCCGATAAACGAGGTTCAATAACAGCTTTAGTACGCTCTGAAGTACCAACATTATTGATATAATCCTCTACTTTATGCATTAAAGATAATTCTTGTAATTCTTTTGAAATTTCTTCACGAACTACAAAGCGATCTTTTCCTTTATAATGTAAACCATGATCATTTAGAGTAGCATCTTCATTAAAAATATCGATAATTTCTAAATCATGACGTTCTCCTAACTCCTTATCATTAACATCGTGTGCAGGTGTAACTTTTAAACAACCTGTACCAAATTCCATATCCACATAAGAATCGAAAATAATTGGAATAACGCGATTACAAATTGGAACAATTACCTTTTTACCTTTTAAATGTGCATAACGCTCATCCTCTGGATTAATACAAATTGCAGTATCCCCTAAAATAGTTTCTGGTCTTGTAGTAGCAACAACTATAAATTCCTCTGATCCTTCAATTTGATATTTTACATGGTATAACTTACCTTGTCTCTCTTCATAAATTACCTCTTCATCAGATAAAGTAGTTTTGGCCTCTGGGTCCCAGTTTACCATTCTGTATCCACGGTAAATAAGTCCTTTATTGTATAGGTCAACAAAGCTCTTAATTACTTGTTCTGACATTTGAGGATCTAAGGTAAATTTGGTACGCTCCCAGTCACAAGAACATCCAAGTTTTTTTAATTGCTCTAAAATAACTCCACCATATTCCTCTGTCCAATCCCATGCATGAGCTAAGAACTCTTCACGAGTTAAATCGTTTTTATTGATTCCTTGCTCTTTTAATTTTGCCACAACTTTCGCTTCTGTTGCAATAGAGGCGTGATCCGTACCAGGTACCCAACATGCATTAAGCCCCTTTAAACGCGCACGACGAATTAAAACATCTTGAATAGTATTATTCAACATATGTCCCATATGTAAAACTCCAGTCACGTTAGGTGGAGGGATTACAATAGTATAAGGTTCTCTTTGGTCCACAGTGGAATGAAAATAGTTATTTTCAAGCCAATATTGGTACCACTTTTTCTCTACCTGTTTGGCATCAAATTGTGCTGGAATACTCATTATGATTATTTTTTACTTGTTTTAAAATTTGGGAAATGCACAAACACTTTACTTTTTTAAGGAAGATAAAATACTTTTCTTAAAATTTCTGTATATTTGTGTAATGCAAAAATAGATATTACTAGGTAATAATAAAAAAAATAGACTGAAAATGAATGAAAAGGATTACTTCTTTTGTTTTCATTTGGAATAATTTGTCTTTGTTTAACTTCAAAATAGATATAAAATGAAAAAAATAGTTGCCCTAATGGTATTAGTTTTGACAACTACACTATCTTTTGCTCAACAAGGAGCAAAAATTGAATTCGAAGCTGCTAACAATACTATTGACTATGGCACTGTAGTGCAAGGAAAGGATAACGGTCTTAGAACCTTTGACTTCACTAACACTGGAGATGAACCTCTAATTATTATGAATGTTCGTTCTTCTTGTGGATGTACAGTTCCTTCTAAGCCTACGGAACCTATTTTACCTGGTCAAAAAGGAAAAATAGATGTAAAATATAATATGGCCCTAGGTAGAATTAGTAGAACAATTATTGTAGAAAGTAATGCTGTTAACTATACTAATGGTGTTGTACCTTTAAGAATTAAAGGAGAAGTTGTAAAACAATAACTTCTTAGAAAAATAAAATAAAAAAAGCTTATGATAACTCATAAGCTTTTTTTTGTGCTAATTATAAATTAGTCATTAAGTCTAAATAGAGAATTGGCTTGTAAAGCCTTTTCAAAATTCTTAATATCCTTAATCTTTACTTTAGATTCAAAACTAGCAATATGTTTTTGATGGTGTATATCTGAACCTGTGAAATCAATTAAATCCTCTTTTAATAAAAAATTAGCTGCCTCTAACACATGGCTACCATAATATCCTGTTACAGATAAAAGATTCATTTGAAACAAACAACCAGCCTTTTTCAGTCTATGATACATAGCCGTATTCTGGTGGTAAAAGTTATAACGTTCTGGGTGAGCTAATACAATTTGGTATCCTTGCTTTCTTAGTTCATATAAGATATCCAATAACTGAATAGGCGGATTCATATAAGACATCTCCACTAATACATAATTATCATGGATACAAAGCAATTTCTCCTGTTGCATTCTTTGTAAAAAGCTTTCGTCCATTAAATACTCAGAAGCAGCTCTTAATTTAACCGATTGGCTGTGCTCTTGTAACAAATCGCAAACCTCTTGGTGTTTATTTAGAATTTGCTCTTTAGTATTATCCCATACTAAAGGTGTAGTATGAGGAGTAGCGATAGCCTGTTCAAATCCCAAGTTTTTCATACTTGTGATTATATCTTTTGTATCCTGTAAGGACTTTGCTCCATCATCAATACCAAATAATAAATGAGAATGAATATCAATATAATTATTGGGAATTAACTCCTTTAAAGCAGGCTTAGATTTAAATAATGAAAACATAAATGGTGTATCTTAAGATTGAAGTTTCCTAGAAAGGAAAATAAAACGATAGTCTTTAAATAAAGACACTAAAGTTAGTAAAAACAAACCAAGGGTAAGGATAAATTTCACAGAAAAAATAGTTAAGACAACATAGAGTGCTAAACTAACTACTATTGTGATCAAAGCAATCCTAGTAATTAAGGAAGACTTTCTATTAAATACTAAAACTAAGAAAAGCGGATTAAATAGAAGTATACTTGCATTCAAAGCAAACTCACTATGACTAGAATAAAGAGTCAAGGCCAATAAGAAGATACCAAAACAACCATATAAGCTATAAACAACCCTTCTTGCAAGTTTAGCTCTGAAACAAAAATAGCCAACTATCAATAAAATACCATAGAAAAAATAAACACTATTGATCCAATTATCTTGTTTTTCAAGTGTATTTTCAGCCTGGTAAATAACACTACTTTCTTTCACTAAACTCTTTCCATCCACTTTAGTTTGATCTAGGGATTCCATTAATATAAAAGGTAAGAAAACTAACTCACTTTTTTTGTCGGTTTTCGCACCAAGTAAAATATTAATCCCTAAATCCTCAAAAAAGGAATGCTTTACATATTGACTTAATATGGATCTATAACTTCCTTGGTTGGAAGAAACATCTACTGTAAGTTTTTCATCTAGCACTTCTTGTAATAGATCTACAACCTTAGTGGTACAATTCTCTTGAATAAACTGGTATAAAAACTCTCTGTTTTCGGGTAATATAGCTTGATTCAATAACCCATACATGATTTGCTTCTGTTGGGAACTAAGGTCTAGTTCCTGTTTATATACACTTCTATTCTCATATACATAAGAGCGCACAAATCGATCAAAATTGGTATAATCAGCAAAATAAAAAAGATTTCCTCCTACGAATTTACCCACGAAGTTGGGAGTTTCAAAATCAAACAATCCATAGTTATACACTCTATCAATACCTAATAAAGGGTCTTGTACCCAAACGGCTGTATGTCCATAAAGTGCATGAGAAGCATCCCCTGTACCACAAGTTAAAATACTAATACTACTTCTAGCAGAGAGTTGTTTATCTTGGGAAGCAAACCCTTGTATAAACAATAAACTAAAAAAAATAAAAATAAGCTTATTCATTGAAAAATAATTTCTATTTTAAGGGATAACCATCTTTGGTCTAAAACCAGTAGATAACCCTCTTGTTTTAAAATGATAATACAAAGAGTAAAAGTATAACATTTTTCGTCAATCTATTAACACTACTACCTACAAGAAAAAATAAAACGATAGTCCAATATTAATAATGCAATAGAATTTACTTAATTCTAACTTTTATAATACATTTGTATTTCACAATAGGTGTGAAATATTACTACACACTTGTAAAAATCAATTTATGAAAAAACATATCCCGAACTTTATTACCCTTTTGAATTTACTTTCTGGTTTAATTGCCTGCGTATATACTTTTGATGACAATATACAAATGGCTTTCATATGGGTATGTATTGGAATATTCTTTGATTATTGGGATGGTTTTGCTGCTCGTATCTTAGATGTGAAAAGTGAATTAGGCCTTCAACTAGATTCCTTAGCAGATATGGTAACAAGTGGAGTTGTTCCTGGTCTTATGGTTTATAAACTTCTAGCAAACATACAAGCCAACCAACCTATGTATTCCTTAACTGCAGATACCTATTATATGGGAGCTGTACCCTATTTAGGCTTTATCATAACATTGGGAGCTTGCTACCGTCTAGCAAAGTTTAATGTAGACACAAGACAAACGGAATCTTTTATAGGTTTACCAACACCAGGTAATGCACTTTTTATTTTAAGCTTACCAATGATTGCAAACACTACTTCTTCAGAATTTCTGATCAGTGCAATAAGTAACCCTTATGTACTTGTAGTAATAAGCTTTTTAAGTGCTTATATAATGAATGCGGAATTACCTTTATTTTCACTAAAAATCAATCCAGCTAAACTAAACCAGTACAAACTACAAATTGCTTTTATGCTAACTAGTATCGTTTTAGTAGTAGCTTTACATTATTTAGCTATTCCAATTATTATTTTACTTTATATTCTATTGTCGGTTATAAAAAATACTACACAAAAAAGTTAAGTAAGATAAAATAGTATAATAAAGGGTTACAGCATGTAGTTGTAACCCTTTTTTTTTTGTAATTACCTCCTTCTACTAGTTGCAAAAAATCTATTTTACAACACCTCTTTTAAATCTGTATAAAAGGGATATTTAATACTAAGCTCCATCTTATCCTAATGCTTAAAAAAGCTTCCCTAAACAACAATCTATTGCTTTACTTTCTAAGCCTATATAAGGTAAAATAGGCATAGGTAAAACCACTAAATAAGCTATTGGTATTTTTCTATTTTATTTGCCTCTATAAAGTCTTGATTTATAAAATCCTTACGAAACTTGTCTTTTATGAAGTATAAACAATACTTAAATAAAAAAAATACTAACATTTTTATCCTCCTTAGTTTAATTTAATAGGAGAGGGCTCACTCCAATATGCATCAAAAAAAATCGAAACTAATGCACATATAAGGTCAATTTAAGATGGAAAAACTAAAAATTTTATAATTAAACAGACAAGACCTTAGTTATCATCTGACAAAATTTAGCAAATTAACTTTATTTTTAGTTTACCCAATTCGCTCATAATTCCACAAATAAATAAGCCGTGGAATAAATTATCCTTAAACTTTACAAAAAATAATAAAAATAATTTACCTTTGCAAGTCAATATTTAATAATACCCTTAATACTAAAAGTATTTTAAAGAGAGTAAAACGCATTCTCAAATTCTAGAATTATCATTATCTCAAAGAAAGCTACCAATGCTATAGATATTGATAAAAAACAGTGTTGAATTTGCATTCTAATTCTTTTTTTCAATACTTTTAGCCAAATTTTAAAAATACGATTTAATATGTTTGACTTTTTAAACCCAACTATTACAACATTTATCATCTACTTGATAGTTGTTTTAGGAATAGGTGTTGTAGCCTACTTACGAACCAAAAACTTCTCCGATTACATTTTAGGAGGTAGGAGTTTCGGTCCTGTGGTTACTGCATTATCTGCTGGTGCATCTGACATGTCCGGTTGGTTATTGATGGGACTTCCTGGAGCTATCTATGCTAAAGGACTTTCTGAAAGCTGGATTGCTATTGGTCTTTTAATTGGAGCCTATTATAACTGGAAGTTAGTTGCAGGTAGATTACGTGTACACACTGAAATAAACAATAACGCTCTTACTTTACCAGATTTTTTCCAAAATCGTTTTGGTAAAGAAGGAAATTTAGTGAAAACGGTTTCTGCAGTTACTATTTTATTCTTTTTTACAATTTACTGTGCCTCTGGTATGGTTGCAGGAGCTCGTTTATTTGAAACATTATTCCATATGGATTATGTTCCAGCATTATATTTAGGAGCTGTAGCAACAATTGCATATACTTTCTTAGGAGGGTTTTTAGCAGTGAGCTGGAGTGATACAATTCAAGCAACTTTAATGTTATTCGCTCTTATTTTAACTCCTGTAATGATTATATTACATATGGGTGGTTGGGATATGATCGTAACATATACAGAGCAGGCTGCTGCTCAAACAAATGTTCCTTATACAAGTTTAACTAATAATGTTGAGTTTATCGCAATTATTAGTGCTGCTGCATGGGGATTAGGTTACTTTGGACAACCACATATCTTAGCTCGTTTTATGGCTGCAGATGGAGTTAAAACAATGAAATCAGCTAGAAGAATTGGAATGTCTTGGATGTCTCTTTGTATGATTGGAGCTGTAACTATTGGATACTTTGGTATTAGCTACTTTGAAAAATTCCCTGAGAATGGAGCGGCAGTAAGAGCTGACCGTGAATTAGTTTTCATTGAATTAATCCAATACTTATTTAACCCTTGGATAGTAGGTATTTTACTTTCTGCAATTTTAGCTGCAGTAATGAGTACTTTATCTGCTCAATTATTAATGTCTTCAAGTACATTAACCCAAGACTTCTACAAAGCTTATTTCCGTAAACAAGCAAGCGAAAAAGAATTAGTTTGGACAGGTAGATTAGCTGTTTTATTAATTGCAATCGTTGCTATTTTTATTGCTTACAACCCAGATAGTAGAGTACTTGATCTAGTATCTCATGCTTGGGCAGGATTTGGAGCGGCTTTTGGACCAGCAATTTTATTTACTCTATTCTGGAAAAGAACAACTGGTTTCTCTGTATTAATTGGAATCATCGTTGGAGCACTTACAGTTGTTATTTGGCCATTAGTATTCGGTCCAGCATTATATGAAATTATACCAGGTTTTGCCTTTAGTGCATTAGCTATTTTCATAATCTCTAAAAATGCTAAACATTTACAACAACACGATTTTGATAAATTCCACAAAGCAGATGAAATTTACCACAGAGAAAAATAATATTTTACTCTAAAAGAATCGACAATATAATTACTACCCCTTTTCCTATTTATAGGTCAAGGGGTAGTTTCTTTTTAATATCTTTTGGTAGTTGCCTCCTAAATAAGGTACCTTTGCACTTTTAAATTTATCTATATATAATGTCCACCACTTCTGCGCATCCTATTTACAATATGCAGTTCTTCTTAGTTTGTTTAAGCTCTTTGCTTTTCTCAGCTAGTTTCAACATGTTAATACCAGAACTTCCCCAATACCTCAGCGATTTAGGTGGCGCACAATACAAGGGACTTATTATAGCTTTATTTACCCTAACTGCTGGAATTTCTAGGCCATTTAGCGGTAAGTTAACCGATAAGGTAGGTAGAGTTCCAATTATGGCTATTGGGTCGATTGTGTGCTTTGTATGTAGTTTACTTTACCCAATTCTTACTAGTGTATCAGGTTTTTTATTACTTCGATTAATCCATGGATTTTCTACCGGTTTTAAACCTACTGCAACAGCAGCCTATGTAGCCGATATAATCCCCCAAAAAAGATGGGGAGAAGCTTTAGGACTACATGGGATTTGTTTTAGTACAGGTATGGCAATTGGTCCAGCAATAGGTAGTACCATAAAAATACATACTTCCATTGATTTTCTTTTCTATACCTCCTCTGTTTTCGCCTTACTTTCTATCGCTATTTTAATGAATATGAAAGAAACCCTGAAGGTGAAAGAAAAATTCACTTGGAAACTACTTAAAATAAACCGTAAAGATATTTTCGATATAGATGTATTACCTGCGGCTTTAGTAACGTGTTTATCCTATGTTTCCTATGGAGTTATTCTAACTCTAATCCCAGATTGGACACAGTCTTTAGGTCTAGAAAACAAAGGAATATTTTTTATGATTTTCACCTTAGCCTCTTTACTTGTACGTTTTGTTGCAGGAAAAGTTTCTGATAAATATGGTAGAGTTCCAATTATAAAAATTGGCTTAATAATCTTGTGTGTTGCCTTGTTAATTATAGCCTTATTGCCAAGTGTTGTAGGTTTATACACTGGTGCTTTTGTTTATGGAATATCTTTAGGTATCCTATCTCCTGCATTAAATGCATGGACTATTGACTTTAGTAAACCGGATCAAAGAGGTAGAGCTATGTCAACCATGTATATAGCTTTAGAATTGGGAATTGGATCAGGTGCTTTATTAGCAGGATGGTACTATCAAGATGTACTAAGTAATATACCAACAATCACCCTTGCTAGCGCAGTGGTAGTAGTTGCATCACTTGTCTATGTCTATGTAAAGCAAAAACCAAATTGGAGTACAAATATCAACTAATGATGGCCTAGCTACTTAAAGCCTGTTTAACTAACTTTTGTAGCTCTGGCACAACTTGTTTTTCAAACCAAGGATTTTTATTTAACCATATGAAATTTCTGGCCGAAGGGTGAGGTAAAGGAAAATACTCAGGCATAAAGTCCTGAAAACTCTTCACTCTCTGAGTCAAAGTCTGTTGCCCTTTTAAGTAGTACTTTTGTGAATACTGTCCTACCAATAGGGTTAACTTAGCCTTTGAAAGGTGAGTTAACATAACCTCATGCCAAGTAGGGGCACATATTTTCATTGGAGGTTTATCTCCTGTCTTTGCTTTTCCTGGATAGCAAAATCCCATGGGAATTATCGCGAAGTTATCTAAATCATAGAACTCTTCCCTGCTTACTCCAAGCCAGTTTCTAAGGCGATCACCACTATCATCATTAAATACAATTCCAGTTTGCTGTACTTTTAGTCCAGGAGCCTGCCCTATGATGATAATCTTAGCCTTAGCTCCTATCCAAAAACAAGGATTAGGTGCAAATGGAAGTTGACCTGCACAAATTACACAGTTCTTGGCTTTAGCTATTATTTTTTCAAGTTCATCCATAACCAATAATTTATAGAATCTACACCTAGAGGTTTAACATAAAGATACAAAAAAGGGCTCTCTTAAAAATAAGAAAGCCCTTTTTTGTATTACTCTATTTTTTGTAGTTTAATTATCATCTACCTCAACATAATCTTTTATAGTAAGCTGAATTTTCTCTACAGAATTCCTATACATCTTAAGTACTAAACCTTCGTAATCGAATAAATCAACCACGTCATTTTCACTAAATTCATGATTAGGATACTTATCAGCTAATAATCCAGCTAAAGTGTCATATTGCTCACTTTCCTCGAAACGGAAAGGTAATAATCTATTAATGTCTGAGATGTTGTAATGCGCATGCACTACATATACTCCTGGACTAACACATTCTACAATAGGTTCTTCATTATCGTATTCATCCTGAATTTCTCCAACTAACTCTTCCAAAATATCCTCCATAGTTACGATACCTGTGAACTCTCCTACCTCATTAGTTGCAATTGCCATTTGCACATGTTTTGCTTGAAATTGCTTTAAAACATGCTTAATTAAAGCACTTTCTGAGATATAGATTGGCTCACGCATAAGATCAGCAATTGCTGTATCATTACTATCCTTCATCATGGCTTTCATCAAATCTTTAGTGTATATAACACCTTTGATATCATCCAACGAATCTTGGAATACTGGATAACGGGAATACCCTTCATTTATAGCAAACTCAATAGCGTCTTTTACAGTAGTTGTGATTTCGATTGCCGAAACATTCTTACGTAAGGTTTGTATATTATTTACTCTACGGTCATCAAAATCAAATACATTTTGAATCAAAAGGCGTTCCGTTTCTTCAATCGCACCACCTTCCTGGCTCTCGGTAATAATCATCTTAAGTTCCTCTTCGGTATGTATATCAGCACCGTGTACAGGACTAATACCAAACATTCTTAACATTCCATTAGCCAAACCGTTCATCAACCAAATTATTGGTCTAAAAACAAAGTAAAAAATTCTTAATGGAAGTGCTATAGCAAAGGTTGTCTTTGTTGGAAAATGAATTGCCAAAGATTTAGGAGCTAATTCTCCAAAGACAATATGTAAGATTGTAATAATAACAAAGGCTAAAGGAAAGGAAATATTTTTAGCGATTACTAACCATTCAGGACCTGTCAAGCCTAATACTTCAAAAACTTTCAAAATAAGGGGAGTTAAAGAACTCTCTCCTACCCAACCTAATCCTAGAGAAGCTAAAGTAATACCTAATTGAGTAGCGGCAAGATATGCATCTAAGTTACTAACAATGCCTTTTGCTACATCGGCTACTTTAGAGTTTAATTCTTGATGAATTTCAATTTGTGAGCTTCGAACTTTTACGATTGCAAACTCAGCTGCCACAAAAAATCCATTTAAAAGTACCAAAACAATGGTAAGAATTATTTTCCATACGGAAATCTCGGTGTGTACAATGTTTGCGCTAGCTAACATTGTAATGATCTGGGGGTATGTGTCCATTTTTTAAAATAAAAATAAGGTCTTGGTTTAAACTTTTTAAAGACCTTTTAAGTCTAGCATAATAAATTATACTAGTAAATTATATATCAAATATACAAAATATTTTTAATATATTTTCACTACAAAAGTAGCACAATTCTATCATATAACCTTACTTTAAAGTTTTATACCGTATAAAACTCCCTCAATATTGCCAAAACACAAGGAAATACTTACTTTTTTTAGCCTAGTTAAATAGAATCGTATTTTTTTACAAAATAAAAGTTAATGTATTAAAGTGCGTCCTTGTCAAATGGGAATGGTAATATATTTGTCAAAGATTCCGAATAGCAAACTGCTCCTTCTGCTCCCATAAAATACATTTCGATTGGTAAATCTTGTTTTACCTCGTATTCTAATATACTTTGTCTACATGCACCACAAGGTGGAATAGGAATAGTAGTTAATTTTAAATCGGAAGATGCTGTGATAGCCATTCTAATGATTTTCTTATCTGGATGTACAGCATTGGCATAAAAAATAGCTGTACGCTCAGCGCACAAACCAGAAGGGTAAGCAGAGTTCTCTTGATTAGATCCTACAACAATACTACCATCATCTAATAATAATGCAGTTCCTACTCTAAATTTAGAATATGGTGCGTATGCATTTTTTCTAACCTCAATTGCTTTTTGCATCAGCATTTGAATATCCATTGGCAATTCACTTAGTGAATCATACTGTAAAAAAGAACTTATAACTTCTATTTTTTTCATATAATAGTTCGTTTAATTTAATTCAGACAAAAAATCCAAACGCAAGTAAAAAACTATTGTTTGGATTAGTATACAAATATAATGCTATTTATTAATAGAATCTTTTCTTATCTAGATTAAAAGTCAAAGAAAAACGCAAAGTATTTTCTAAGGGGTTATTAATAGTTGAAGTGGAAAATAGATAGGATAGATCAATGTCTATTTTATTGTATCGAAAGCCTGCACCTAAAGTAGCAAACTGACGAGCACCCTTTTGTTCACTTTCGTGGAAGTATCCCGTACGAAGAGCAAATTTATTATCGTACCAGTACTCTACTCCCACAGACCATACGATTTCTTTTAGTTGTTCATCAAATCCACCTGATTTACTACCAAAAGACTCAAAGATACCTTTGAACCAACTGATGTCTTCATAATTTCTTCTAGCCTCTACATCTGTAGGGTCTATTGGAGGGGTAGGAACAAGTAACTTGGCAAACTCAGTGGTAAAGCTAATTGTATTATAATAGTCTAAAATAAAGTCAAAGCCTGCACCTACTTGTAATTTTGCTGGCAAAAAGGACCCATCACCAATTTCATCATCATACTTTATCTTTGGACCAAGGTTAGAAATATTAAACCCAGCTCTTATACGTCCATCAAAATCGGAAAAACTAATCTTTCTACCCTGATAAAAACCAGAAACATCTACAGCGATACTAGTTGCAACAGAAGAAGAATCATCCGCTTCAGGATACTTTAAACTTGAAGTGATAAATCTTCCCGCTATACCCATAGAAAAAGTTTCACTTAATTTCAAAGAGTAAGATAAATCAAAAGAAAACTCATTTGGTCTTCTAGTTATAACAGCTGAATTAAATTCAGATCTCATATCTATATCTCCCATACCAAAATAGCGTAAACTCGCTCCTAAGGCACTTCGCGGATTCAGCTTCTTATAATAAGTCAATTGTCCTAAAGACATTCCACTAGTTATTTTAGACATATAAGGTGTGTAACTCATAGAGAATCCCTGATCTACTTCGGCAAATGCATACTTAGCGGCATTGTGTTGTTGAGAATATGCATCCATGGAAGTTGCAACCCCCATATCAGCCATTCCAGAAGACCTCGCATCTGCATTAATAGTCAAAAAAGGCACCCCTGTTACAATTGGGCGAATTTCTTGACCAATTGCTACACAGCTTACCAAAACAGCAAAAAAAGAGTATTTAATCTTTTCCATATTTCTTTTTAAAATCTCTAGGTACAAATATATAGGTTTCTAGCGGTTGGCTTAGCTTTGCTAAGAAATAACTACTATAACTTTATGCTTTAATTCAAAGTTGTTACTTTACTTCTAGTATATAAATATAGACTATTAGCCTTAAAAGTAAAACCTCTGTACTGCCTAAAGTCTAATTCTATCCGAGAAAATAGAGTTACTAACCGTTGTTTCCTATAAGTAAACGTGAATTTGTTAGAACAATTGCCCATAAAAACTATCTCATGCTCTAATTTTTATGCTTCTATTATAGAGTATACTTTAAAATTTATCTAAAATAACACCACAAAATAGTGTCACTTCACTAAGTATTTTGAAGAATTTGTACTATTTTCTACCAACAAAAAAAAAATATACCCGTTTTATAAATAATTTACTGTATTTTTAAGATAGATATAAACTTATAAATTAGTTTTTTTTTAGATAATAATCCCCGATAGACTTAAGGCACAAATAGTTATCTATTTAAAGCCAAAGAAGACTATAATTAACTAAAAAGAACAACTAAATTATTTACTATATCTTTGTAAAAACAGTTAAACTGGGCATATTAACATTTTTTACTAAAAAGGCAATACATAAACAACTTAGTCGTTATATATTACAATACATAAAAACAAATAAAAAATTGTCTATTGCGTTATTGTATTTTAATGCATTGCCAATTAAGTGTTAATTGCTAAATTGCGTCCAATATTATATCCACTTACAATAAGATGAAGATTAAAAGAAATTTAGGATTTCAACTCTTGACAGCTTTACTAGTAGCAGCTGGTCTAACGAGCTGCAGTAATTCAAACAGTAATATTTCCACTGCCACTGGATGGAAAATTAATGATAAAAACGGAGGGTTTCAGTATAATACCAAATACGTCCAAAAAACTCCTAATGGAATGGTACCAATTGAGGGAGGTACTTTTACTATGGGGCAAATCCAAGAGGACATCATGGGTGATTGGAATAATGCACCAAAACAAATGCATGTACAATCTTTTTACATGGATGAAACAGAAACAACCAATATTATGTACAACGAGTATCTATACTGGTTAAGAACTGTTTTCCCTCAAAACAACAAGCTTTATAAAGACATTTATGACAGTGCACTTCCCGATACTCTTGTATGGAGAAGCCCATCTGGTTTCAATGAATCTTTAATTTCAAGTTACCTACGTCACCCTGCTTATGCTAATTATCCTGTAGTGGGAGTAAGTTGGATTCAAGCCAATGATTATGCAAAGTGGAGAACTGACCGTGTAAATGAGTTAAAACTAGAACAAGCTGGTTATTTGAAACGAGATGCAAAAATAACAGAGGCATATGGAGATGCTCACTTTAGCACAGACGCTTATTTACTAAATCCTAGTTCTGTATATGGAGGAAACTCAGATATTGTATATAGAGGTGTAAATAATAAAGCTGTTGAAAACCAACGTAATTTATATGCAACTCAAAACCTAGGTTTATTCACTGCTCAATTCAGACTTCCTACAGAAGCGGAATGGGAATATGCTGCTATTGGTTTAATTGGCAATAGAGAGTATAATAACTATAAAGGAAAAGGTAAATTCCCATGGGATAACCCAGATAAAAGAAGAAGAGGTAGACCACAAATATTAAACACTAAATACGCTAACTACAAACAAGGTAGAGGAGATTACGGTGGTATTGCAGGTTGGGGTACAGACAATGGAGATATTACTGTTGCGGTAAAATCTTACCCTCCAAATGACTTTGGTCTTTATGATATGGCTGGAAACGTTGCAGAATGGGTAGCAGATTTATACTATCCAATCTTAGATGACTTAAATGCAGATTTCAACTATTATAGAGGAAACGTATATTACCAAACTAAAATTGGACCAGATGGTACAGTACAAATAGTAACAGAGCAAGATGTAGAATTCACTGAGCAAGCTAATAATAGAAAGTCAGTTAAAAACCTACCTGGTGAAGTTGCTCAATTTGCTTTAGATCCAGCAGCCCTTGCAACTAACCCATATTCTAACGAGCAAACTAAACCTTTAGCGGACAAGCCAGCTCCAAAGAAAAACAAGAAACCTTCTCAATTATATAATGAGAAATCTAGAGTTATTAAAGGAGGTTCTTGGAAAGATAGAATTTACTGGTTAGATCCTGCAACTAGAAGATACTACCCGGAGGACATGAGTGCTGACAATATTGGATTCCGTTTAGCAATGACTAAGGTTGGAGAAAAAACCAATAAAAGAAGAACAAAAAATTAAATAATTGATATCCATTTAAAGCCCTAAATATTTAGGGCTTTTTTTATATTTTTGTGTTATGAATATTACAGAATTATATCAGTGTTTTTTACAGTGTGATGGCGTTAGTATAGATACTAGAAATATCACCCCAAACTCTTTATTCTTTGCTTTAAAAGGAGAGAACTTTGATGCAAATAAATTTGCTCAACAAGCCCTGGATAAAGGTGCCTTATTTGTAATAATGGATAATAAAGCCTTAGCTACCGATCCAGACAAGATGATTGTAGTCCCAAATGTATTAGGTGCACTTCAACAACTTGCTAAATATCACCGTCAGCAATTAGGCTTACCTATTATAGCTTTAACAGGAAGCAATGGTAAAACCACTACAAAAGAATTAATAACTGCAGTATTAGCACAAAAATACACCACACAATCTACCTTAGGGAATTTGAACAACCACATTGGTGTTCCTCTAACCTTATTAAGTCTTAACTCAACTACTGACCTTGGTGTAATTGAAATTGGAGCAAATCATAAAAACGAGATCAGCTTTCTTTGTGAATTAATTGATCCTGACTTTGGGTATATTACCAATTTTGGCAAGGCTCATTTAGAAGGATTCGGAGATTTACAGGGGGTTATTAAAGCAAAAAGTGAGTTATACGATTATCTAGAGGATCATCATAAAATGGCCTTTATTAATTTAGATGATCCTATCCAAGACGCTAAAACAATTACTTTCCCACGATATACTTTTGGACAAAACCAGGATGCTAGTGTTGTTTTTGAAAACTATTGTAGCCTACCAAATGCACAAATTACTTATAAGAATCAAAAGATAGACTCCAACTTAACTGGAATTTATAATGCTACTAATATAGCTGCAGCAGTAGCCATAGGTTTATTCTTTGATGTACCTCTTGATTCCATCAAACAGGCCATTGAACACTACACACCTACTAATAACCGTTCGCAATGGGTTAACATTGATAAAACCAAAGTTTTATTAGATGCCTACAATGCCAACCCTTCTAGTATGAAAGCGGCAATAGAAAATTTTATAGCTTTAGATGACCAGAAAAACAAAGTATGTATACTTGGTGATATGTATGAATTAGGCACCTATAGCAACCAAGAGCACTTACAAATTGTAGAAGACCTAAATAATCAGGCAGATATCAAAGGGGTCTACATTGGTAAAGAGTTTTTTAAACACAAGGATAAAGCAAAGGATAATCATCATTTCTTCGCAAGTTTCGAAGACTTTGAAAAAGATCAGGACCTAATAGATACCTTAAAAAATAAAACAATTTTAGTAAAAGGATCTAGAGCAATGGCCCTAGAAAGAACCCTAGAATTACTAAAATAAATAAAAATCCCTTCTAACTTTAATCTGTGGACTGACCCCAAAAAGTTGGACGAAGTTATGCAATCTTTTTAATATAATGAGCTCGGTATTCCACCGGGCTCATTCCATTTAAATTAATACGTATTCGCTCGTTATTATAATATTTTATATACTGTTTTATTTCCTGTGTCAACTCCAGTATGGAGTTGTATTTCTTTAGATAAAATAGTTCTGATTTCA
>NZ_JBTXLR010000017.1:0-63576 GCF_054871685.1 Myroides sp. LJL116 | reverse complement strand
TTGTCCTTGCTCAATTTCCTGAACAACTTGAAATTTGAAACTTAGCGTATAATCTTTTTGAGTACGCTTTACATAAGGGTTTGCCATAACGATTACTTTTGTTGTATCGTTATACTAGGACGTGACAATCTAAATATAAAAAGAGTCGAAAATATTTCGACTCTTTTTTTTTTTGCAATGATTTTTTAATATAGTTCTTAAGCTTAAATAATTGGAAAATCACTTAATTTTTTCTTAATTTTATATAAACTATTATTATGAAATCAGAAAAAATAATCACTCGTATTCTTCCAATTTTACTACTTGTAGCTCTTTTAGCCTTAGGTAGTTGTACCCATAATGACAATTCCATTGGAGATAGAGCTACCGAACAATGGGAAAACTTTGTAAAGAAAGATTTAATAGGCAAATGGAATCCTTCTGTTGTAGAGGTTAAACCACTTATAGGTAAGCCAATTTTTACTATGGATTATCCTGTTTTACCTAATTGTTCTGCGGATGTTTTAGAATTAAAAAATGATTTAACTGGAACTTTTAGCCATTTTGAACAGGGGTGTAAAGCTCTAGATATACCATTTTCATGGAGTCATATTTTACTTCGTCTTAGTTTTACTCTAGAGGATGGTAAAACTTTTACTCCAATCTTATTAAATAAGAATGCGACAACTTTAGAGCTGGCAGTACCTGTAAAATCTTTACTTCCTTTGATAAAAGAATATTTTCCGGAGATAGATGCTTTGGAAGAAGATGCATTAGATCTTCTATTTGTCAATATTATTTTAAAAAAATAACCATTATTATTACTCTAATTGTTAAAAAATGAATTTGTAGTTGATTTATCTATATAATATAGATTTAACCTAAATTAAAATCACTATATTTAAATAAAAAAAGTATGTTTCAAACAGGATTTATCATTTTCGTAATTGTCGTTCTGATATTTTTAGGCTTATTTACCGTTAAACAACAATCTGCTGTTATAGTAGAGAGATTCGGTAAATTTAATAGTATTAGACATTCTGGATTACAATTGAAGATTCCCTTAGTGGATCGCGTGGCAGGTGTTTTGAATTTAAGAATTCAGCAATTGGATGTTTTAATTGAAACAAAAACAAAGGATAATGTTTTCGTTAAGTTAAAAGTATCCGTACAATTTAAAGTTATTCCAGAGAAAGTTTATGAAGCTTTTTATAAGTTAGAGTATCCACATGATCAAATAACCTCTTATGTTTTTGATGTGGTACGCGCCGAGGTACCAAAATTGATTTTAGACCATGTATTTGAAAGAAAGGATGATATTGCTATTGCTGTAAAAGCAGAATTAAATGAAGCAATGACTACTTATGGTTATGACATTATTAATACTTTAATAACAGACATTGATCCAGATATTCAAGTGAAAAATGCCATGAACCGTATAAACGCTGCCGATCGTGAAAAAGTTGCAGCAGAATACGAGGCTGAAGCTAGTAGAATTAGAATTGTTGCAAAAGCTAAAGCAGAAGCAGAATCTAAACGTTTACAAGGACAAGGTATTGCTGATCAACGTAGAGAAATAGCTAATGGTTTAGTAGAAAGTGTAGACACTCTAAATAAAGTAGGTATTAATTCACAAGAAGCTTCTGCTTTAATTGTAGTGACACAACATTATGATACTTTGCAAAGTGTAGGATCAGATACTCGTAGTAACTTAATCTTATTACCGAACTCACCTACGGTAGCCTCTGATATGTTAACTAATATGGTTGCTTCTTTCGCAGCAAGTGGGAAAGCATTACAGGATATGAATGAAAATCAGAAAGAAGATAATTCAAAGGCTTTTAAGCGTTCAAATAAAAACTATGAGCAAATAGATGACTTAGATTAAAAAGTTGCTTATATAGGCTTTTAAATACACAAAAAAAGGATACCACAGTAAGTGGTATCCTTTTTTTATACTTATCACTAAGTTATTTGTTTTTTCTACGATTTAAAATTTGTTTTAAGATCGTTGTAATAATAAATGCTTGAAAACTTCCAGAAGATTTTACATAAGTGACCATTGAGCCAACTGAGCTTTTTAATAATTGATCAGGCGTTAATTCTTCTTTAATAATGTCTACAGATTGAAATATTTTTTGATAATGTAATTCTCTCTTTATACGTAGAATATTTAAGTCTTTATTTATATCCTCTATTGAGGAGTAGGATTTTTTTATCATAGCCAATGTGTTTTAATCTTGAAGCATTATTTCAGATAGCTTTTTAAGTAAAGGTTTCTCTACTATTCTTTTTCTAAGTAGATAAGCCAACAGAGTAAGCAACAAATAAAAGCCACCTACAATTAAAAAACCTAAAGGTCTATGTTGCATACTCTCTCCAATAGCGAATGCAGCAAAAAGAGATAAGAATAACATGGCCATCATTAAAAATAGACATAGAAGAATTATTGTCATAAAAATACTTCCAGCTTTAGCGCTCACCTTGAAGCCCCATAAACGATAGTAGTTTAAACTGGAGGTAACAAATTCCTCCGAATTTGTTTTAATTTCTCCTATTTCATTCTTGATATCTTTAAATGCCATTGTTATTTTTTTGTTTTATTTCTTAATTTGTTCTGCTACGTGATGAGTTTCTTTTTTCAATTCAGCTAATTTCTTTTCTAAAGCAGAAATTACTTCATCTCTTTTCTTACCTGTAGTAGAAATAAATTCATCAAAATTTCCTTCGAAGTCATTTTTTTTACGCTCTACAACGCTTCTAACTTGTTTTTTAAGTTCATCAATTTTATCCTCGAATTCTTCTTTAGATGAATCGAATGATTTTTGAATTTTTCTTCTAGTTTTTCTTCCTTCTTCTGGAGCAAATAATACTCCTAACCCTGCTCCTACTACAGCTCCTGCAATAACAGCAATTAAAGTGCTTCCTAAACGATCTGACATAACAATAGTTTTTTAAATTAATTACTCTAAGTTATAAAAAAACAAACGCCTTAACTGTTAAAAAAAAGTTAAAGCGATTTGTTTTATTTTATCGTTTAGTAAAAAAGCTAATTATTTTTGATCAACTTTTGCCCACGTATCTCTTAGTCCAACTGTTTTGTTAAAAACGATATTATTTTGTGAACTATCTTTATCTACACAAAAATATCCTAAACGTTGGAACTGGAATTTATCCCCTTCTTTAGCATTTGCTAAGCTTGGTTCTAAGTATCCTTTTACGACTTGTAGAGAATTTGGATTAATAAATTCTAAGAAATCTATTTCCTTATTTCCGTCTGGATTCTCATCTACAAATAAACGGTCGTAAATGCGAATTTCTGCTTCAATAGCATCCGGGATAGAAACCCAGTGAATAGTTCCTTTTACTTTACGTTTACTCTCCTCTGTTCCGCTACCACTTTTACTTAATGGATCGTACGTTACATGGATTTCTACTATATTTCCTTGTTCATCTTTTACTACGCTTTCACCTTTGATGATATAAGCATTTTTAAGACGTACTTCTTTTCCTAAAGTTAATCGGAAGAATTTACTATTAGCTTCTTCTTTAAAGTCATCTCGTTCAATATATAACTCTCTAGAGAAAGGAACTTCTCTATAAGTCATTGTTTCTTCTTCAGGATTATTCTCTGCCTCTAGCCATTCTTTTTGACCCTCTGGGTAATTAGTAATAACTAGTTTTACAGGATCTAAAACAGCCATAACTCTTGGTGCTTTTTTGTTCAAATCCTCACGAACACAAAACTCCAATAAAGAAACATCAATAAGGTTATCTCTTTTAGCAATTCCGATAGTGTCTGCATAATTTCGGATAGATTCAGGAGTATATCCTCTTCTTCTTAAACCAGAAATAGTAGACATTCGTGGATCATCCCAACCTGTAACATGTCCTTCGCTAACAAGGCGTGCTAATTTTCTCTTACTTACAACGGTATGAGATAAGTTACGACGTGCAAACTCTCTTTGTTTTGGTCTAATTTTATTAGGGTCTACAACCTGATCTAAAAACCATTCATATAATTCACGGTGTGGCAAGAATTCTAAAGTACAAAATGAGTGTGAAATACTTTCTAAGTAATCACTTTCTCCATGTGCCCAGTCATACATTGGGTAAATACACCAATCGTTAGCAGTTCTATGGTGATGCTTTTTCATGATTCTATACATAATAGGATCACGCATTAGCATATTGGTATGAGTCATATCTATTTTAGCACGTAAAATATGAGTTCCTTCATCAAACTCACCATCTTTCATTCTTTGAAATAAATCTAAATTTTCTTCAATAGAACGATTTCTATATGGACTATTAGTTCCTGGAGTACTTGGAGTTCCTTTTTGTTGTGCCATCTCCTCAGAAGATTGACTATCTACATAAGCTTTATCCGCTTTGATCATCTCTACAGCCCAATCATATAATTGTTGGAAGTAGTCCGATGCATATACTTCGTTAGCCCAGTTATATCCTAACCATTGCACATCATATTTAATTGCGTCAACAAATTCTTGTTCTTCTTTGGAAGGGTTAGTATCATCAAAACGCAAGTTAACAGGCGCATTGTATTTTAATCCCAATCCAAAGTTTAAACAAATAGAACTTGCGTGGCCTAAATGTAAATATCCATTAGGTTCTGGCGGGAAACGAAAATGAAGTTTCTCAGTTGGCATACCATTTTTGATATCCTCTTCAATGATTTGCTCAATAAAGTTTAATGATTTTTCTTTTGTTGACATGGATATAATTTATAAAATATACACACAAAGGTATCAAATTTCTAGTCAAAATGTGTTATTTTGTATTCATGATTTCTTAATAGGCAAAAAAATGTTGTAATTTTAGGGCTATTAAATAATAAGTTTTTTTAAATGGGAATTATTAAGTTAAATAATATTAGAGTTTTCTCCTTTCATGGTTGTATGGAAGAAGAAGCTAAAATTGGTTCAGATTACCGCGTTGATTTGCAAGCCAAAGGAAATTTTAGAAATGCAGCTGCTTCAGATGAGCTTTGTGACTCTATTGATTATGTACATTTGAATAGAATCGTAAAAGAAGAAATGGCTATTCGCTCTAAATTATTAGAAAACGTTTGTCAAAGGATAATTAACAGGGTTCTTCTAGAAATACCAATGGTTGAGCAAGTAAATGTAGCTGTTTCAAAAATTAATCCACCTGTAGGAGGAGATGTTGAATCGGTAACCGTTGAGATGCAGGAACTTAGATAAAAACAGTAAATAAAGTGGTTTTTTTTTGCTCCAATAGTTTTGAAGTTAAAAAAAAATCACTAAGTTTGCATTCCAATTCGGAGATATGGCATCGTGTCCGAGTGGCTAGGAAGCGGTCTGCAAAACCGTCTACAGCGGTTCGAATCCGCTCGATGCCTCCAAATAAAAAGCCTTAGTGAAAACTAAGGCTTTTTTGTTTTATCGTAAATCTATCCATGGTTTTTAAAATAATAAAAGGTCCTTTTTTCTAAAAAAAGGACCTTTTATTATTTCTGTGTATCTATGATTGGTAGAGAAATAGTTTCTTTTTTATTTATTGGAATAACACTTTTAAGCATTATTACTAACCCGAAAATAATTAATACCAGACTACTTATCTTCTTTATTTTTAAAATATTATGTGGGGTCAATTTCTTTCTTAATTGTTTAGCTAAAGCAATTTTGAATATATCAGTAATAAAATAAGCTAAAATAGTAAAGCCAAAGAAAGTAAACATCCTCTTAGAATCCATTTCCATTTTAGGCCCCAAAGTGATGATAATAGCTAACCAAAAACCAAGTACCCCTACATTGATAAAGTTTAATAAGAAACCTTTTACAAAGAGGTTAAGGTAATCTTTTCTAAGGTTTGGAGCAGTAAGTAATAGAGTATCTACTTGTACTCTTTTTAATCTTACAAAACTTATTACACCATAAGTAAGCATTATCAAACCTCCAAAGATAAATAATGCAGGATCGTCCTTAATGGTATTAATAAGACGAAAACTGCTGAAAAAAGCGATGGAAAAAAAGATAGCATCTGCAATAATAACCCCTAAGTCAAAGGTAATTGCTGCTTTAAAGCCTCTAGTAATACTAGTTTCAATAAGTATAAAAAAAACAGGCCCGATCATAAAACTCAAGAAAAAACCTAGAGAAATACCTGTAATTAAGTCGTCTAACATTGTATTCAATTAAAAATGCCAATTTCTATAAAATTGGCATTTGTTTTTTTTTGCAATTTACATTTTTTATTTCAAAAGTAATAATTCACTTATTTAACTTTTTTGATTACTCCACCAGCTATATTTTTCTGATTGATAACTTTTGGATCACCGTAAATATAAATATTACCTCCTGCTCTAGTTTTTGCATCTACTAAATCGCTTGCTTGAATACTAGCCTTACCACCAGCATTTACAGTTACTGTAGTTTGCTTAGTTTGCAAATCTTTGTTTTGTACATCTGCTCCAGAATTAGAAACAATATTTTGTACACTTGCATGTCCATTTACTTTGATAACTGAGCCAGCACCAGCTGTAATATTTAAGCGGTCTGTTTGTACCTCAATATCAATTAAGGCACCAGTTTTAGCTTGTAAATCCATTGCAACTGAACTTAGAACTTCATTTGAACGAACAGTTGAACCTTCTCCAGCATTAATTTCATTGATACCATTGTGGTATAATGTTACTTTGATGTCATCACCTTGAAAGCTATTAGCGAAGTTCATTTTAATCTTTAGATGACCATTTTTGTTGATCACATTTACATTATCTGCATCGCTTCCTTTTATCTCAATAGTATTTGATCCAGATGGAGATTCCACTAAAGTAACTCTAATTTGATCAAATACACTTACTTTATTAAAAGTACCAACGTCTTTTGTATTTTGTGAAAATCCTATGCTGATCACTGTCAAGCTTAGAATTAGGGCTAGTTTTTTTATCATTTTTATGCTTTTTTAATATAGTTAAAGTCTAATTGTTTTTTTACTAAATCGGCGTTCTTTACACTTACAATTACTTGATCACCAAGTTGAAGTGTGCTTGAAGTACTTTGACCAACTAAAGCATATTGCTTTTCATCAAATACATAGTAGTCATCCTTTATTTCTCTAATACGAACCATACCTTCGCATTTATTCTCTTGGATTTCTACGTAAATACCCCATTCTGTAACTCCAGAAATTACACCCAAAAACTCTTTATCTTCTTGGCCTTGCATGTATTTTACCTGCATGTATTTAATACTATCTCTTTCTGCTGAAGCTGCCAGGTTTTCCATAGAAGAAGTATGGGAACACTTTTGTTCATATTCTTCTTGATTCACTGAAGCTCCATTGTCTAAATAATGTTGTAATAGACGATGAGCCATCACATCTGGATATCTTCTAATAGGAGAAGTAAAGTGAGAATAGTAATCAAAAGCTAGACCATAGTGTCCAATATTATTGGTAGAATAGCTTGCTTTACTCATACTTCTAATAGTTAGAGTATCTACTAAGTTTTGTTCGCGTTTTCCATCTACATCTTTTAAAAGTTGATTCAAAGATGACGAAATGCTTTGCTTAGATTTTAAATTGATACTATACCCAAATTTCGAGATAACATTTTGTAATGCAAATAGTTTGTCTTGATCTGGTTCATCGTGAATACGATAGATAAAAGTTTTTTTCTGCTTTCCAATAAATTCTGAAACCTTTCTATTGGCAAGTAGCATAAACTCTTCAATTAAGTGATTTGCTTCTTTTCCTTCTTTGAAATATACTCCAATTGGAACACCATCTTTATCTAAGTTAAATTTCACTTCTATTTTGTCAAAGGAAATTGCCCCGTTTTTCATGCGTACCTCTCTTAGCTGCTTAGCTAAATCATTCATTTTAAGTACTGCCTTAGCGATAGGTTCTGCCACAGTATGTTCCTGTTCTGTAATAGAGATTTCTTTAGGAATAGTAGTGTCTTGTGTATCTATGATATACTGGGCTTCTTCATAGGCCATTCTAAAGTTAGAGTGAGTCACTGTTCTTCCAAACCATTTGTCTACAATTTGTGCTTTGTCATTTAATTCAAAAACAGCAGAAAAGGTAAACTTATCTTCATTTGGACGTAAAGAACATGCAAAATTAGATAGTACCTCGGGTAACATTGGAATTGTCCTATCCACCAAATAGATAGATGTAGCTCTTTGATAAGCCTCTTGATCTAAGATTGTTCCTTCTTTTACATAATGAGAAACATCGGCAATGTGAATACCTATTTGGTAATTACCATTTTCTAATTCTTCAAAAGATAACGCATCATCAAAGTCTTTAGCATCTTTAGGGTCAATGGTAAAGGTTAGAACCTCACGCATATCCCTTCTTTTTAATACCTCTTCTTCTTGAATACTAGTATCAATCTTTTGAGTAAACTCCTCTACCTCTGCTGGGAACTCTGCAGGTAAACCATATTCCGCTAGGATAGCATGAATTTCAGTATTATGTTCTCCTTGTTTTCCTAAAATACGTAGGATTCTTCCAAAAGGACTATCTGCTCTTTCTGGCCAAGCTTCTAATTCTACTAAAACAACATCTTTATTTTGGGCCTCCCCTATTTTATCTTTCGGAATAAAAATATCCGTATACATTTTTGGATTAGCTGTAGATACAAAAGCAAAATTTGGCTGAATATCAATAACCCCAACAAATTGGGTTTTATTTCTTTTTATAATTTCAACAACTTCGGCTTCAGGTTTTTTACCTCTGCGTTTATTATAAATATACACCTTAACGGTATCTCCGTGTAAGGCCTTATTTAAATTATTACTAGGGATAAATACATCTTCTTCTAAATCCTCACAAACAAAATATCCTGTCTTACGCGCAGTCATATCAACTTGTCCTTCGTAATAATTAGATTGACCAATAAATTTATATTTTCCTGGTTCTGTTTCTTCTATTTTTTGATTGGAATGTAAGAATTTTAGATCGCGAATTATTTGATTGCGACCAGCTGTATCTGTTATTTCTAATTTAGCTGCTATTTGTTTATAATTTAAGCTCTTATTGGCGCTTTTAGAAAGAACTTTGAGAATCTTAGTAGATAAATCAGAGTCTTTCTTCTTTTTATTTTTAAAATTTTTTGCCATTCTTTTCTTCTATTTTTCATTTCAGTACTTTGTACTGAAAATTTTAGTTTAAATGTACAAAATACAATGCGTTTTAAACACATTATACGGATAAATTATAAATTTATTATGTTTTTTTATTATACTTTTCTATAAATATATTTTAGGCACATTAAAATAATCGAAAAAAGAAATTTCTCTATTAGTTTAAAATGGGTGAGATTTTTTTTGTATCCGGTCTTTAATGGGAATGTTGACTTATTAAAATACAATTCTCTGGGTATACTTATTGTTTTTTAGTATATTAGTTAACAGAGTTTTGTCTTTAATCTTAAAAGATTAACCATAAAATATCTACCCGTTATTTATACTCAAAAAACATAAAATTATGACAATAGAAAATGTTTGCGTGGCTGGAAGTGGTGTATTAGGTTTTCAAATTGCTTTTCAAACAGCATATAAAGGATATAAAGTTTCTCTTTATGATATTAATGAGCAGGCTTTAGAAAACGCTAGAAAAAAATGGGAAGAGTTAGCGCGTATTTATCAAGATACTTTAGGAGTTAGTGCAGAAGAATTACAAAAGGCTAAGCAAAACTTATCTTATTATACAGATTTGGCAGAGGCTACAAAAAATGCAGACTTAGTGATTGAAGCAGTACCAGAAGATCCAAAAATTAAAATAGCATTTTATAATAAACTCTCTAGTGTAGCTCCTGAAAAGACAATTTTTGCTACCAACTCCTCTACTCTATTACCAAGTAAGTTAGCAAGTGCAACAAAACGTCCTAAGCAGTTCTTAGCTTTACATTTTGCTAATGAAATTTGGATACATAATACAGCTGAAATAATGGGGAGTGATCAAACTGATCCCGAAGTATTTGACTTAGTTGTTTCTTTTGCAGAATCAATTGGAATGGTTGGTTTACCTTTAAAGAAAGAACAACCAGGTTATATTCTAAATTCTTTGCTTGTTCCTTTTTTAGAAGCAGCCACTAATTTAGTAGTAAATGATATAACGGATTATTCTACGGTAGATAAAACTTGGATGATTGCAACAGGAGCTCCAATGGGACCTTTTGCAATTTTAGATATTGTTGGTATTACCACAGTATATAATATAAATAAGATAAAAGCCGATAGCTCAAAGGACCCAATGGCAATAAAAACCATTGCATATTTGAAAAGTGAATTTATTGATAAAAATAAATTGGGTGTGAGTACCAATCAAGGGTTTTATTCCTATCCTAATCCTGCTTATAAAGATAAAGATTTTTTGAAATAAGAGTTAAATTAGATTTAAAAAGAGATTAAACCGAGTGTTTTATATTGTGATTTTTATAAAAATCCACCTTATAGTGTTGTGGATTATGTGTTTGAATGGATAAATAGTAAGATATAACGAATTTCTATTGGCAACTATATAATTTTTTGTAAATTGGCAATTGCCAACAAAATTATTTATATATGGAAAACATTTCTTATGTACATGGTGCTTCCCAAACACCATTGTTAGGAGAAACTATAGGTCAAAATTTAAAAAGGATTACTCATAAATTCCCGGATAACCCTGCAATTATTAGTGTTTATCAAGATTATCATGCCACTTATAGTGAATTTTATCAGCAAACCACTGATTTAGCAAAGAGCCTTTTGGCCTCTGGAATTAAGAAAGGGGATAGGGTAGGTATATGGGCTCCCAATTGTTATGAATGGGTATTATTACAATATGCTACTGCTCGCATTGGGGTTATTCTAGTGACGGTTAACCCTGCTTATCGTAGTTCTGAGTTAGAATTTGCTATAAATCAATCCGGTATTTCTTTATTAGTATCAGCTGTTCGTTTTAAAAGTAGTGATTATAAAAGCCTTATTTCTCAGGTAATGGATAATGTACCTAGTTTGAAAAAAGTGGTTTTTTTAGGAGAACAGTGGCAAGAGCTTTTAGCCAATGCTAATAGGATTAGTGATTTAGAATTAGAAATTGTTGAAAATAGTATACAATTTGGTGATCCTGTAAATATCCAATATACATCTGGAACAACTGGGTTTCCTAAGGGAGTTACCTTAACTCATCACAACATTTTAAACAATGGGTATTTTATAGGCTTACGCTTAAATTACACCCATAAAGATAGGGTGTGTATTCCTGTTCCTTTTTATCATTGTTTTGGAATGGTAATTGGAAATTTATGTTGTACTTCTCATGGAGCAACCATAGTGATTCCAAACGACGGATTTGACCCAAGTTTGACTCTTGAGTGTGTACAGAACCAAAAATGTACTTCTTTATATGGAGTGCCAACAATGTTTATAGCTGAACTTGATTTACCTAATTTCCAAGACTATGATTTAAGTTCTTTGCGTACTGGAGTAATGGCCGGATCTTTATGCCCAGAGTCTGTAATGCGTAAGGTTAAAGAGCAAATGAATATGGAAGAGGTTAGTATTTGTTATGGTATGACAGAAACTTCTCCAGTTTCCACTCAAAGTAGAATCGGAATTGATATAGTTAAACAAACCACGACAGTTGGTACAGTTCAAGATCATATAGAAATTAAAATTATAGATCCACTTTCAGGACAAATAGTACCACGTGGGCAAGCAGGTGAACTATGTACAAGAGGGTATTCTGTTATGTTGAAATATTGGAATGATCCAGAAAAAACCCAAGAAGTTTTAGACCAAAGTGGTTGGATGCATTCGGGAGATTTAGCCATCATGGACCAAGAGGGATATATATCCATTACAGGACGAATAAAAGATTTAATCATTAGGGGAGGAGAGAATATTTCACCAAAATGGATTGAAGATTTTTTATATACTCACCCAAGTGTTAAAGATGTTCAAGTAATTGGAGTGCCTTGTCAGAAATTTGGAGAAGAAATTATGGCTTGGGTTATTTTAAAAAATGGATGTCAAGAGACACCAAATAGCCTTCAAAATTATTGTAATCAAAAAATTGCGCATTATACCATCCCTAAATATTGGAAGTTTGTATCTGAATTTCCTATGACTATTTCAGGAAAAGTTAGAAAAGTTGAAATGAGAGAGATTGCAACCAAAGAATTGCAACTTTAAAAAGAAAATTGTTTTAAATTTGTAGTTTATAAATAACAACACAACACAACAATGAAAATAGCAATTGGTAATGATCATGCTGGTCCTGCTTATAAGAAGGCAATAGTAGAGTTTTTAGAATCTAAGGGACATGAGGTAGTTAATTATGGAACAGATAGTTTTGAGTCTGTAGATTACCCTGATTTTGGGCATAAAGTTGCACAAGATGTTCAAGATAACAAAGTAGATTTTGGTATTGTAATATGTGGTAGCGGAAATGGAATTGCCATGACAGCAAACAAACACCAAGGTGTTCGTTGTGCTTTATGTTGGACAAAAGAAATTGCAGAGCTTGCACGTTTACATAACGATGCTAATGTAATTAGTATACCTGCGCGTTTTACTTCTATAGAACAAGCTGTTTGTATGGTAGAAGCCTTTTTAAATACAGAATTTGAAAATGGTAGACATGCATTAAGAGTAAATAAAATTAGCTGTTGCTAATCTTAAATAGAATACTAAATAAGAAAGCGTTTGTATAAATTTTTATACAAACGTTTTTTTTTATCCTCGTTTCAAAATCATAAGTAGAAGTATAGCCTGAAATAGAGCAAGACCATAAAATTTAAGCATAAAATTACTTTTAGAAGTTTTGTGTCTAAACCTTTTCATTGCTAGATAGCCTCCAATACTTCCTCCAAAAAAACATAAAGTAAGTAGGTTTTTTTCCTTTACTCGTCTTTTATTCTTTATCGCTTGTTCTTTGTCATGAGCAAAGATGGTAAAGGCTAAGTAGTTTATAATGAATAAGTAAATGAATAAAAATTTCATAAGCCAAAATTATTGGATCAAAGGTAGTATTTTAGCTACTGTAAAAATAATTTATTATGACCCTTATCGAGTTTATTCAGCAAATAGTAAGTGCTTCGACTAAGAGTATTGAAAATACCCTTGAATTATTAAATGAATCTTGTACCATTCCTTTTATCGCTCGTTATAGAAAGGATAGAACAGGAAATTTAGATGAAGTTGAAATTGAAAAAATAGCAAAGTACCAACAATTATACCAAGGTATTGTAAAGAGAAAAGAGGCTATTATTTTAGCTATAGAGGAACAAGGAAAATTAAGTGACCAATTAAGAGAAAAAATCCTTGGGAGTTTTGATTTACTAGAAATTGAAGATATTTATCTTCCTTTTAAAAAGACACGTAAGACCAAAGCTGATATTGCTAAAGAAAATGGGTTAGAGCCATTAGCAAAGATGATTATGGCTCAAAATGCCTCTAATTTATCTCAAACTATCGAAAAATTTGTAAAAGGTAATGTAGTAGATAGAGAAATGGCAATAAATGGGGCCAAAGATATTATTGCACAGTGGATCAATGAAAATATGTATGTAAGAAAGGTATTGCGTTCAAAATTTGAACGTAATTCTAGTGTGCAAACAAAAGTAGTTAAAGCAAAGGCCGATTTAGAAGAAGCTCAAAAATATAGTCAATACTTTGATTGGAATGAACCTTTACATAGAATTCCTTCTCACCGATTATTGGCAATTCTAAGAGCTGAAAAAGAAGGGTATATTAAATTTAATGCTACTATTGAAAAACAAGAAGCTTTAGATTTTATTGAGAAAACCATCCTTAAAAACGATGGAGATTCTGCACAAATAGTGCAGCAATCTATTGAAGATAGCTACAAAAGATTGTTGGAGCCTGCACTGAGTACAGAGGCATTAAATCAAGCCAAATTAAAGGCTGATTTAAACTCAATAGGTGTTTTTGCTGATAATCTATCCCAGTTATTATTGCAATCTCCTTTAGGACACAAACGCATCTTAGCTATTGATCCAGGATTCAAAAGTGGATGTAAAGTGGTTTGCTTGGATCAACAAGGAAATCTGTTGTATAATGAAACCATCTTTCCTCATGCTCCTCAAAAGGATACTACTATGGCTATGAAGAAGATTAGATCAATGGTTAATTCTTACCAAATTGAAGCTATAGCTATTGGTAATGGAACAGCTTCCAGGGAAACTGAATTCTTTATAAAGAAAATTGCTTTTGACAAACCAGTTCAAGTATTCATTGTAAATGAAGCAGGGGCTTCTGTTTATTCTGCATCTAAAATTGCAAGACAAGAATTTCCCAATTACGATGTTACTGTAAGAGGAGCAGTATCTATTGGGAGAAGGCTTATTGACCCTTTAGCAGAGTTAGTGAAAATAGATCCAAAAAGTATTGGTGTTGGACAGTATCAGCATGATGTAGATCCTACTTTATTAAAACAAGAATTGGATAATGTAGTGATGCGATGTGTAAACTCTGTAGGAGTAAATGTCAATACTGCTAGTACTTCTTTATTGTCTTATGTATCAGGAATAGGACCAAAGATGGCGAAGAATATTGTTAATTATCGCTCGGAAAATGGAGGCTTTTCCAATAGGGAAGAATTAAAAAAAGTAGCAAGATTTGGGCAAAAGGCCTTTGAGCAGTCGGCTGCATTTATTCGCATTACTCAAGGAGATAATCCATTAGATAATTCTGCAGTTCATCCAGAATCCTATCCAGTGGTGAAAAAAATGGCTAAAGATCTTAAGGTGAGTTTAGAGGATCTAATTTCCAACAAAGAAATGATCAATAAAATAAATATTAAAAGTTACATTTCAGATAAAATTGGAGAGCATACTTTAATTGATATACTTAAAGAGTTAGAAAAACCTGGTCTAGATCCAAGAAAGCCTGCTAAAGTATTTGAATTTGATCCAAGTGTGAAACAGATAACCGACTTAAAAATCGGACAAGTTCTTCCTGGAATTGTAAACAACATTACTAATTTTGGTTGTTTTGTTGATTTAGGTATCAAAGAAAGTGGGTTAATCCATATCTCTGCTTTACAAAAGGATTTTGTAAGTGATGTGAATCAAGTAGTCAAACTTCATCAACACTTAATGGTGAAAGTTACCGATGTAGATGTTGCCAAAAAGAGAATTCAACTTACATTGATTTTTTAAAAATATACATTTCTAGGGTTTATTATTTATAAATCCTAGAAATAAAAAAAGCGCTAAATAACTTATTTAGCGCGTGTTATGACCTGTGGTTCAGAATAAACTATTATTCTGACTTAGTAGTATCGTTTTGATTGCTTTGTTTAGAAGAGGTTTGTGAAGTGTCCTCTTTTGTAGCATCTTTAAATTCTTTTATTCCGCTACCTAAACCTTTCATTAATTCTGGAATTTTCTTACCTCCGAATAATAAAAGAATTATTGCTACAATAACAATAATTTGCCAAGGACCTACTACTCCTAAAAATACCTGTAATGAGTTCATTTTAAATTTATTTGAAACATTATGTTATACAAATATAGTAAGAAAAATGGAAATCAATTCTTTATAGTAAAAATTATTAAACATTTAAGAAAACTAGATGGCCCTTACAATGCATTTATTGAATAATAAAGGGCTATATTTAGCTACATAAGTATTAGAATTATTATATTTGTTTATTAAAAAATAACATATGTCAAGTACAGGGACTGGGCCTAAAAGGTGGAAGACTAAGCTTTTGGATAAGTATCGAATAGTTATAGTCAATGATCGCACATTTGAAGATGTTAAATCTTTTAAATTGAATATTTTAAATGTGTGGATGGGGATTACTACCCTTGTTTTTGTAATGATTTTATCCACTGTTCTTCTATTAGTTCTTACTCCGGTTAAGGAATATATTCCAGGATATTCTTCTTCTGACTTAAAACAAAAGACGATTCAGCTTACTTTAAAAGTGGATTCTTTAGAGGCAGAAGCTAGAAGGAACTCTTTGTTTATTCATGGTATCACCCAAGTTTTAAAAGGAGATGTGGAAATAACCTCTGAGAGTATAGATTCTTTAATGATAACGGCAAATCCAACTCAAACCTTAGAACATAAAGGGCCAAGTGAAAACGATAAGAAATTAAGAGAGCTAGTGCATTTAGAAGATAAATATAATTTGTTTCCTGAGGCTGCTCCAAAGGTTAGTGAGGTTTTGTTCTCTCCAGTAGATGCTGAGGTGGTTAAAAAATTTGATCCAGCCTCTTCTTCCTACGGTGTAGATTTTATTTTAACTGGAACTACCCCAATTAAATCTATTGCAAAGGGAACAGTATTATTATCCCAGTGGAATATAAAGGACGGTTATATGATTGCTGTTTTACATAAAGACGGTATCGTTTCAGTATATAAGCATCTTACAAGTTTGATAAAAGATGAATATGATACAGTAGAATCAGGAGAAGTCTTAGGGCTTTTTGATGTACAAGAACACGATGCAATCGATGTTAATAATAACAATATTTCCTTTTTTAATTTTGAACTATGGAAGGATAGTTTTCCTTTAGACCCTTCCTTATTTATAGACTTAGATTAACAATTATGTCAATTAAATCATTCGCAGCAAAAATTTTTGCATCTATTATTATTAAAAATAGACAAAAATGGGTTAATAAACCTGTAGAAACCCAAGAAAAGGTTTTTCAATCTTTGTTAAGCCAAGCAAAAGATACGGAATTTGGAAGAGATCACCATTTTGGAGAAATAAGATCTCATTTAGATTTTGTAAAGCAAGTTCCTATCCGAGACTATGAGGAATTAAGACCATATATGGATAGAGTAGTAGAAGGGGAGCCTAACGTTTTGTGGAAAGGTAAACCTATCTATTTTGCCAAAACATCTGGAACTACTTCAGGGACTAAGTACATTCCTTTAACAAAGGAATCTATGCCATATCATATAACAGCTGCTCGTAATGCAATTTTATCGTATATTGTAGAAACTGGTAAAGCTGATTTTGTAGATGGAAAAATGATTTTTTTACAAGGGAGTCCAGTGTTAGAAGCAATCAATGGTATACAAATAGGACGATTATCCGGGATTGTTGCTCATTATGTACCTAGCTATTTACAGAAAAACAGACTTCCTAGTTTAAAGACTAATTGTATAGAAGATTGGGAACGAAAAGTAGATGCTATTGTGGAGGAAACCCAAAAGGAGGATCTAACTGTAATTTCAGGAATTCCAAGTTGGGTTCAAATGTATTTTGAAAGGTTAGTAGAAAAAAACCATAAAGCGGTTGGGGATATTTTCAAGAACTTTAAGCTTTTTATTTATGGAGGTGTAAATTACCAGCCCTATAAAGCTAAGTTTGAGCAGTTAATTGGCAGAAAGGTTGATTCCATTGAATTATTTCCTGCTTCTGAAGGTTTCTTTGCTTATCAAGATTCTCAAAAACAGGAGGGATTACTGTTACTTTTAAATTCAGGTATTTTTTATGAATTTGTGAAAACTACCGAATTTGACTTACCAAACCCGCCACGATACACAATTAGAGAAGTTGAGTTAGGAGTGAATTATGTAATGATAATTTCAACTAATGCAGGTCTATGGGCCTATAATATTGGAGACACTGTTGAATTTGTAAGTCTTAAACCTCATCGTATTATCGTAACAGGACGTATAAAACATTTTATCTCTGCCTTTGGAGAGCACGTTATAGCAAAAGAAGTGGAAACAGCTTTGGCTACTGCGATGCAGAATACAGATATAAAAATTAATGAATTCACAGTTTGTCCGATGGTGGAACCTCAAGAAGGATTACCTTACCATGAATGGTTTATTGAGTTTGAGCAGGAACCAAAGGATTTAGAAAAGTTTGCCAAAGATATTGACAAGGCTTTACAAGGTCAAAATAGTTACTATAAGGATTTAATCCAAGGTAAAGTATTAAGAACCTTAGTGATTAGTAAAGTTGCTAATCATGGTTTTCAAGACTATATGAAAAGTATTGGAAAACTAGGGGGACAAAATAAATTACCACGTCTTAGCAATGACAGAAAAATTGCTGATAATCTTCAAACAATATAATATTGTTTACAACCCAAAAAGTATAAAATATGAATGAATCTAAAAATATAACAAGAACAAGAGCTCAAATGTCCTCTGCGGCTATTGAGCGAATGTATATTACAATGCGCCATTTATTCAACCGTGGATTTTACAAGCCCATGGGAGTTTCTGGGGATACTTTAAGAGAAGCTTTATTGGAGCTTAGTCCTGAGATTTACGGTACAATAGGTGGTGAAAAGGTAGAGTTAAATGGACTATTATATGTTATTGAACGTTTACCTATAGGAATTGAAGAATGCCGTTTTATTAATCTAACTTCAGATGAAGGTTATTCTAATTCTCACTTCCAAGCGATTGTTCCTCCTAAGCGTAGAAGAAACTGCTATAGAATAGATGAAGAGCAGATGAATATTGAGATTACTAGAGGTAGAAGTGATATATATGATGTTTTAACACATTTGACTTTTATATTCATTGAATCTCATAAAATAAAAGACAGAGTTTTAATTAGTGATGACGGGAGTTTTTCCAGAGATTGGAAAAAAATCGAACTTGCTGCAAATAGGGAAGAACCTTTAGAGCAAGTAGAAAAAGAAGTAGTAATGTCCCATTTATCTAATGTACTTGGACGATCTTTTTCTGAGGTATTAGATATCTATCAAAAGTTTGCTACACCTACCAATCCAGACCGCTTCTTAGATGTGATCTATTGGTTAGGGAAGTTTGCTATTGAAGAGGATTTAGAGAACCAAAAACGAACTATTACTTTTAGTCCTTTATTAAGAGAACGATTAGGACACCATATTTATGGAGAGATTTGGTCAGATCGTATCAAAGATGTATTAAAGAAAAATAATTTATTACACCGTCCTATTCATATTATTAGTGCCAATATGCACAGTGTTATGAATTCGATTTTCGCACCATCTGTAGTTAAGAAAGCTACTGGCTTAAAGGATGAACTACAGATTTATGAAGAATTAAGTAAAGGAGAAAATTGGGAGTTAAGAGATGCTGTACGTCTTAAAGCAAAAAAGGAAGGAATGATTTTCCTAGAGGATCAAAGTGGTACTAATATAGACGTACAAATTTTTGATACACAAAAAATTGACTTTAAGGATACAAACTTCAAGGATACCAAACTTACAAAAGACTTCCCAGTAATAATTGTTATGGATTATGCTTTTGGAGAGCAAGCCTATGAAACAATTGATGAGCTATTGAAACCTTATCAAAAACAAACCTTATTGAATGTAGAATCTGTTTCCATTATGGGTAAAGCAGGAATTCTAGTAGGAGGTAAAGGAGACATTATGATACCTTTTGCACATATTAATGAAGGGACAGGAGATAATTATCCGTTTGATAATGAACTAAGCGTAGAGATGTTTGAAAACGACGATATCCCAGTATTTGGTGGTACGATGGTAACTGTTTTAGGTACTTCTTTACAGAATAAGGATTTACTGAAGTTTTTCCATGATTCTACATGGGGAGTTATTGGACTTGAAATGGAAGGAGCACATTACCAAAAAGCAATTCAATCGGCATCTAAAATTAGAAAGAGTATAAATCCTGATGTTAAAGTAAGGTATGCTTATTATGCTTCTGATAATCCTTTAGAAACAGGAAGTACTTTAGCCTCTGGAGGTTTAGGAAGCACAGGGGTTAAACCTACTTATTTAATTACTATAAAAATCTTAGAACAAATATTTTTGTCTAAGTAGTTTTAATATAAAACCATTGAAATGTAAAAGATGGTTTATCATGATAAAAGCCCCATGTCTTAAGTAGTGGGGCTTTTTTTATAATTTGCATACTTCTTGTTGTAGTATAATCAAGGAGAAATATAAATGGAGCTAAAATAATACAATGTGAGTATGGAGATATCTACCACTGCAATTCCTGGGGTTTTAATCCTTACACCTAGGATTTTTTCTGACCACCGTGGTTACTTTATGGAAAGCTTTAATGAAAAGAATTTTAAAGCACTGACAGAATTAGATGTAAACTTTGTCCAAGACAATCAGTCCTTTTCAAGAAAAGGCACTCTTAGAGGGCTTCATTATCAAACAAAGGAGTTTCAACAAGCAAAGTTAGTAAGGGCAATTCAAGGGGAAATATTGGATGTAGTTGTTGATCTAAGACATGATTCGCCAACTTATGGGCAGCATGTAAAGATTGTATTAGATGATCAAAAGCATCAACAAGTTTTTATACCAAGAGGTTGTGCACATGGTTTTTTGGTATTAAGTGAAACGGCTATTTTCGCATATAAATGTGATAACTACTATAATATAGATTCTGAAGCAGGGATTATTTACAACGATAAAGATTTAGATATTGATTGGGGAGTAGACTTAGACAAGGTTGTACTATCACCAAAAGATTTAGAGCTGAATACTTTTAAAAACCATCAGAGCATATGGTAAAAATTCTAGTAACAGGAGCAAATGGTCAAGTAGGCCAAGTCTTACAAAGTATAGCTCATGAATTTAATAATATAGAATTTTCTTTTTTTGATTCCAGTTCTCTTGATATTACCTGTTTTAATAAGGTAGAAGAGGTATTAGGCAAAGACAAATGGGATTATTGTATCAATTTAGCTGCATATACACAGGTAGATAAAGCTGAGGTGGAGACAGCTCGCGCTTTTCAAATCAATAGTATTGCTGTGCAAAATATAGCCAAGTGTGCACATAAGTTTGGAATAACCTTTATTCATCTGTCTACTGATTTTGTGTTTGATGGTAAAAAGAAAATTCCTTATACTACCCAAGATATAGCTAATCCCATAAATGTATATGGAAGTTCAAAACTCCAAGGAGAATGCGGTATTCAGAAAGAGTGTAAGAGATACTATATCGTTAGAACCTCTTGGCTTTATTCGGACTTTGGACATAATTTTAAAAAGACTATGCTGCATTTGGCAAAAACTAAAAGTTCTATACAAGTTGTCAATGACCAAATTGGTACTCCTACCAATGCAGTAGAACTGTGTTATTATTTGATGGAAATTATACAATCCAAAGCCAAGTATGGTTTATATCATTTTGCAGGTAATAAGGTTTGCACTTGGTTTGAGTTTGCAAAAGATATTTTTGAGCAAAATAGTATAGATATAGAAGTTCTACCTATTAGTTCGAAGGATTTTAATAGTCTAGCTCATAGACCAAGTTATAGCGCTTTAGCTACTACACCAATTGACTAGTATAAAAAACGCTTTAGATAGAATTTGCTTCATTAAAGTACTCTTAGCAATAAGGAAGTAGGGTAGAGACCCTATGAAAAAATTCGATTTACAATTTATTATTAGTAATTTTACCGTTGCTTGTTTGGATAAAATTCTATGTAAGAGTAAAACGTCTTATCCTACATTGTTTAATAAATCGACTTAATTAATAAATATATACCTAAATTTAAATGAAACGCATACTTATAACTGGAGCTGCAGGTTTTTTAGGATCGCATTTATGTGATCACTTTATAACTCTTGGTTACCATGTAATCGCTATGGATAACTTGATTACAGGTGATATGCGAAATATTGAGCATTTATCCGACAAAAGTAATTTTGAGTTTCACCATCACGATATTACCAAATATGTAGATATTCAAGGAGATTTGGATTATATTTTACATTTTGCCTCTCCTGCAAGTCCTATTGATTATTTGAAAATTCCCATTCAAACTTTAAAAGTTGGTTCTTTGGGTACCCATAATTTATTAGGACTAGCTAGAAAAAAGAAAGCTAGGATGTTGATTGCTTCTACCTCTGAGGTATATGGAGACCCTTTGGTTCATCCGCAAAATGAAGATTATTATGGGAATGTAAATACCATTGGTCCTCGAGGTGTATATGATGAAGCTAAGCGCTTCCAAGAGTCCATTACAATGGCTTATCATACCTTTCATGGTGTAGAGGTTAGAATAGCACGTATTTTCAATACCTATGGACCTAGAATGAGATTAAATGATGGTAGGGTAATACCTGCTTTTATAGGACAGGCTCTAAGAGGAGAAGATTTAACTGTTTTTGGAGAAGGTTTACAAACAAGGTCTTTTTGCTATGTAGATGACCAAGTACAGGGAATTTATCGACTTTTACTAAGTGATTATTCATTACCAGTGAATATTGGAAATCCAGAAGAAATTTCTATCCTAGATTTCGCAAAAGAAATAATCGCCTTAACAAGCAGTAAACAAAGTATTGTGTTTAAAGATTTACCTCTTAATGATCCAATGCAAAGATGTCCAGATATCACTAGAGCTCAACAAATTCTAGGGTGGGAGCCAAAAGTAGATAGAAAAACGGGTATGCAACTAACGTATGAATATTTTAAGCAGTTTTCAAAAGAAGATTTATTAAAACAAGAACATAAGGATTTTAGTAATTATATCCGCTAATTTTAAAGTAAGCGTATAAAAGATATATTGCCTTTTGTCTTAGAGCAAAGGGTAGATTTATATAAAAAAGGCATTAACTATTTAGTTAATGCCTTTTTTATTAGAATACTATTTTTTAATAGTTCAGTAAAATAAGTTATTTTTGATGCATAATTACAAACAACACAATACAATGAATATTTTATTATTAGGTTCCGGTGGACGCGAGCATGCTTTTGCTTGGAAAATGCTTCAAAGCGAACATTGCCAAAAGCTATATGTAGCTCCTGGAAATGCTGGTACAGCTCAAATTGCTCAAAACTTAGCTTTAAATCCAAATGATTTTCAAGCAGTTAAAACTGCCGTATTACAATACGATATTGATATGGTAGTAGTTGGTCCTGAAGATCCTTTAGTACGTGGGATTGTTGACTTTTTTCTACAAGATCAAGAGTTGAAAAATATTCCTGTAATTGGTCCATCTCAAAAAGGAGCGCAATTAGAAGGTAGTAAGGATTTTGCTAAAGAATTTTTATTTCGTCACAATATTCCAACAGCTGCATACCAATCTTTCACTAAGGATACAATAGAGCAAGGAAAGGCATTTTTAGAGACTCTGAAAGCACCTTATGTTTTAAAGGCAGATGGATTAGCAGCAGGTAAAGGAGTTGTTATTTTAGAAGATTTAGATCAGGCTAAGCAAGAATTAGAAGATATGCTTGTGGATGCTAAATTTGGAGATGCTAGTTCTAAAGTAGTTATTGAAGAATTTTTATCTGGTATTGAGCTTAGTTGCTTTGTATTAACTGATGGGAAGAGTTATAAGATTTTACCAACAGCAAAAGATTACAAAAGAATTGGAGAAGGAGACACTGGTTTAAATACTGGAGGAATGGGAGCTATTTCCCCTGTACCTTTTGCAACTAAAGAGTTCATGGATAAAATTGAACAACGTGTTGTTATTCCTACAATTGAAGGAATCAAAAAGGATAACTTAAACTTTAAAGGATTTGTTTTTATCGGTTTAATTAAAGTTGGAGACGACCCTTATGTAATTGAATACAATGTTAGAATGGGAGACCCTGAAACGGAGGTAGTTCTACCACTTGTAAAAAGTGATTTAGTTACAATATTTAAAAGTATTGCTAATGAAACTTTAAACGATATAGAAATTGAAATTCACGATAATACAGCTGCAACAGTAATGTTAGTTTCCGGTGGTTATCCAGAGGACTATGAAAAAGGAAAAGCAATTAGTGGTTTAGATCAAGTAGAAGGATCTTTAGTTTTTCATGCAGGTACTACATTAAAAGACCAAACTGTTGTTACAAATGGTGGTAGGGTATTGGCAGTTACTTCTTTAGGAGATAACTTCCAAGAGGCATTAAAAAAATCTTATCAAAACATAAATAAAATTTGTTTTGATAAGATTAATTATCGAAAAGATCTTGGATTTGATCTTTAAGATGAGACTATTTTAAGAATGAGTGGGCTGTAGTATCTTGATCATCCTCATTATTTGCTTTGAAAATTTCTAGTTGTTTTAACCAGTATACAAAGTAATAACAAGTAATCAGGATGAAAATCCAAGTCACTGTATTAGCAGCCCACCAATTTGTTAGTTCTAATTTAGCCAAATAATCCATTGGTAAAAAAAGAACTCTTTCGAATAGGAATCCAATTCCATTAAATAATGAAGTCATTTTACTTTATTTTAAATTAAATAAAATTATTTTTATTAATCCGTAATATAGGTCTTACTCTTTGTAAAAAAAGAGAACACTCCATATTAGTTACAAAAATATAAAATATATAAATGTTAGCAAGTGTTTTTAGTAAAACAAAACCGATTAATTATATTATACTTACAGTGTTACTTGTTTTTGCATATGTAATTTATCAGTTAACTACTATTGAGGTACAGCAAATTACTCTTCTGGAATCAACAGAGTACACAATAGAGTTAGTGCTTTTACTATTAATGATGTATTTATCCCAATTTATTGTTTCTCGCAATCGATTGGTTAGAGATCATGCATTTGTACCTTTATTATTTGTTAGTTTTATTTTGTTTTTTCCTAGTTTACTAACAAGTGCTAAGCTTATTGTTTCTAATTATTTTATAATGTTGGCTTTAAGAAGAATTTTTTCCTTACACTCTTTAAAGCAATCTAAGGAGAAAATTTTTGATGCTTCTTTGTGGATTTTAATGGCGAGTTTATTCCATTTTTGGAGCATACTGTTTTTAATTCTGCTTTTTGTAGCTCTTATTTCATTTGTTCAAAAGGACTTTAGGAACTGGATTATTCCTTTATTGGCTTTTTTAACTGTCTTTATAGGTATATGTCTTTATTTACAAATCACCAATATTCCTCTGCAACAGTGGTTAGATGGAAGGTTTGATATGAGTTTAAATTTCTTATATTTTGATGATGTTTTTGCCAATATAGCCTTAGCAGTATTTGCCTCTATATCTGTTTTGTTTTTTACCTCGGAAACCTTAAGCCTTGGACAAAAAGCTTACAACATGCAAAATATGTACAAAAAGATTTTATTGACTTTTGTAATAGGGGTAGCAGTATATATTATTTCTCCAGAAAAAAGTAATGCAATTCTACTATTTTCTTTTTTCCCATTATCTATTTTAGGTGCTAATTATTTAGATAATATACCCCAAAAATGGCAACAAGAAGCCGTGGTATATTCTGTATTTATTTTGGGGTTATTTTTCTTTATCGCTCAGGTTCTCCTATAGCTTTTGGCCATAGGCTAAGTCTCCTGCATCTCCCAATCCAGGTATGATATAGTTATTTTGATCCAATCCTTGATCCAAAGTAGCAACCCATAAATGTACATTTGAAGGCAGGTTTTCTTTTAAATAACTAATACCCTCTGGAGCTGCAATAACAACAGCAATATGTAATTCTTTAGGTGTTTGATCTACCAATAGCTTATTGATTACTGCCACTAAAGATTGTCCAGTGGCAAGCATAGGGTCAATCATGATTAATACCTTATCATTAAAAGATGGTGCAGCTTGATATTCTACTAGAATTTCACTTGTATTATCTTGTTTGTTATGGGATCTATAAGCAGATACAAAACCATTTTCAGCATCATCATAGAAATTCATAAAGCCTGTATGTAGGGCTAAACCAGCTCTTAAAATAGAACACAATACTACTTTATCCTCAATACATGTAGTGTTTTTAATTCCAAGAGGAGTTTGAACGTTGATTTGCTTATACTGTAAGTTTTTACTTAGCTCATAAGCCATTATTTCACCAATTCGCTCAATGTTTTTTCTAAATCGCATACTATCTTTTTGTACATCTACATCACGTAATTGTGCTAGAAAATGATTTAAGATACTATTTTGCTCGGAGATATAGTGAATTTTCATATAAATATAATTAGTAGTATAAAAGTATTAAAACTATATTTGTAAATAAAATATTTATCATGTTTTCAGAACTAGCATTTCCTATATTCGAACAAGTAATTAAAGATTATCACACTTTTGATAATGTAGATCAACCAATTTCGAATCCTTATCCTAAAGATGATATTAAACATCTTTTATATTTAAAGAACTGGATTGATACGGTACAATGGCATTTCGAGGATATCATTAGAGACCCTCAAATTGATCCTGTAGGAGCATTAGCTTTAAAGCGTAGAATTGATGCTTCAAATCAAGAAAGAACTGATATGGTTGAATATATTGATAGCTATTTTCTTCAAAAGTATAAAGATGTAGCTATACAAGAAGATGCTAAAATTAATTCAGAAAGTCCTGCTTGGGCAATTGACCGTCTATCTATTTTAGCTCTTAAGATTTATCATATGCAAGAAGAAGCTAATAGACAAGAAGCTTCCGTAGAGCACAGACAAAAATGCCAAGAGAAATTAGATGTTTTATTAGAACAAAAGAAAGACTTAACAACTGCAATTGATGATTTGTTAAGTGATATCTCTGAAGGTAAAAAATACATGAAAGTGTATAAACAAATGAAAATGTATAATGATGAGGAATTAAACCCTGTATTATACCAAAATAAAAAATAGTTATATCTGATTTTTTTCAATACTAAAAGCGTGAATTTTTCACGCTTTTATTGTTGAAAAACAGTAATTACATTGATATGGAAAAACCCAAACATATTGTTATTTTCCGGCTATCTGCTATGGGAGACGTAGCCATGACTGTGCCTGTTGTTCGTGCTTTGGTAGAACAACATAAAGATATTCGTGTAACCGTTGTATCTAGACCTTTTTTCAAACCTTTTTTTCAAGGAATAGACAGGGTCGAGTTTATGGCTATTGATCTAAAGAAAAGGCATAAAGGCATCAAAGGGTTATATCAATTATACAAGGATATCAAGGCTAAGAAAGTAGATTATTTTGCAGACTTTCACAATGTATTGCGCTCTAGTTTCGTTCGAACTCTATTTAGTTTAAGTGGCGTAAAAGTTGCTGCATTAGATAAAGGTCGTAAGCAAAAGAAGGCACTTACTTCATTGAGCAATAAGATTTTCAAACCTGTTCCTACTATGTTTGAAAACCATTTAAAAACATTGGATAAGTTAGGTATTAAAGTTAACTTAGATAATCCAACATTTCCACAAAAGCCTGCTTTAGCTCCTGAGCTATTACCTTATGTAAAAAGTAAAGATACCTATTGGATTGGTATTGCTCCATTTGCACAATATTCCTCTAAGGTATATCCTTTGGATTTGATGCAAAAGGTCATCGATACTTTGGCAGAAAGAGAGAAGTCTATTTTGTTTTTATTTGGAGGAGGTGAGAAAGAGGTAGCTCTTTTAAATCAATTAAAAAGGGATAACCACAATGTAATTGTTATAGCAGGAAAGGTTAAATTAGACGTAGAGTTGAATTTGATTCATAATTTAGATTTAATGCTATCTATGGATTCTGGGAATGCTCATATTGCAGCAATGCTAGGAGTTAAGGTAATTACTCTTTGGGGAGCAACCCATCCTTATGCAGGTTTTTCTCCTTTTAATCAGCCTTTAGATTATTGTATAACTGCTGATAGAGATAAATATCCTTTACTGCCAACTTCTGTATATGGTAATAAAGAGGTAGAAGGTTATCAAGATGTTATGCGTAGCATTGATCCAATGATGGTGTGTGATAAAGTAATTAATGAAATAAAAAAAGTATAGTTCACTATTTTTAAAAATTATAAAGATGGAGTTTGAAATTGAAAAATACATAAGAGACGTACAGGATTTTCCAAAAGAAGGGGTTGTTTTTAAAGATATTACTCCTTTATTAAATGATCATTATGCGCTTGTTCAGACAACAAATGCACTTTTAGATCTTATTGGAGATCAAAAAATTGATGTAGTAGTTGGAATGGAAAGTAGAGGGTTTTTCTTTGCTACTATTTTAGCTTATAAGTTGGGTGCTGGATTTGTACCAGTTCGTAAACCAAATAAATTGCCTTGTGAGAAGATATCAGAAGAGTTTAGTTTAGAATACGGTACAGATATCCTAGAAATGCACAAAGATGCAATCAAGCCAGGTCAAAAAGTATTAATTCATGATGATGTTTTAGCAACAGGTGGTACTGCTCAAGCTGTATGTAAATTAGTAGAATCTTTAGGCGGAGAGATTGTAGGTTTAAATTTCTTAATGGAATTAAGCTTCTTAAATGGAAGAGATAAAATAAAATCTTACGATGTGAAAAGTTTAATAACTTATTAGTGAGTTGTTTAGCATATATCAAGTAAAAAAATCCAATTAATTTTTTAATTGGATTTTTTTTTGAAATAAATTTGGATTTCTCAAAAATAATTCGAAATATTTGCACTTGCATTTAGCAAATAATTCAAAATGAAGCACACAAACCTACATATAGGAGATTTAAAAAACTACATCGAGCTTTCGATGCCAGTTGTGCTATTGAATTTTTTCTCGCGGTCTTCGCGGTTTTGGGCATAATTACACTTTGCCTATTCTTATATATATGATGTAGTTTTTACATCATCGATTTTTTATCCATAATTTTAATGTTTTTCAATTAACCTAAGGCATTGCTGTATACTTGTATTACGCTTTTGCTTGTGGCTACTTGGATTTTAATTCACTGATTTAGAATGAATTCAAATCAATTTCTGGTTGTACCAGCAGATCACACACATGTGGATTACGCTGAACAAATTTGTGAAGAAATGGCTCAATCTGCCAAAGCTCGTGGTACTGGTATTGCTAGGAGAAAATCCGAATACATAGCAGGCAAGATGCTTGAAGGTAAAGCTGTTATAGCACTGCATAAGGACGGAAGATGGGCAGGTTTTTGTTATATAGAAACTTGGGGCCACGGAGAGTATGTTGCTAACTCAGGTTTAATAGTTAATCCCATTTTTAGAGAAGAAGGCCTAGCTAAGGCTATCAAAAAGAGAATTTTTGAGCTATCAAGAAGTAAATATCCAGAGGCAAAAATTTTCGGTTTAACTACAGGTTTTGCTGTAATGAAAATTAACTCTGAATTAGGCTACGAACCAGTTCCATATTCTGCTCTAACTCAAGACGAGACCTTCTGGAAAGGATGTGAGAGTTGCGTAAACTTTCAAATCTTACAAAGCAAGGAGAAAAAGAATTGTTTATGTACAGCCATGTTATGGGATCCTTTAGATAAGCAAAAAAAATTGCGCAGTAAAATAGATCTTAGACAAGAGGCTAAAGAACGTTTGCAACGTATGAAAAAGAAGCAGTCCTTATTGAAGAAGCTTCAAATTCAGTTAAGAAAAACAATAAAAAAAACCCATTTATTTTAATTTATACACACAACCAAGATGAACAATAAGAAAATAGTTTTAGCATTTAGCGGAGGATTAGACACTAGCTTTTGCGTTATATATTTAAAAGAAGAATTAGGATATGAAGTACACTCTGTAGTTGTAAATACAGGTGGATTCGATCAAGAAGAGTTAGCAGAAATTGAAAAGAAAGCTTTTGCTTTAGGAGTTGCTTCTCACGTTTGTATTGATCAAACACAAAGCTATTACCAAGAGAGTGTAAAATACCTAATATTTGGAAACGTACTTAAAAACGGAACATACCCATTATCAGTAAGTGCAGAAAGAGTTTGTCAAGCAACTGCAATTGCAAACTACGCTAAGAAGATTGGAGCACAAGCAGTAGCCCATGGATCAACAGGTGCTGGAAATGACCAAGTACGTTTTGATATGATTTTCAATATCTTAGTTCCTAATGTTCAAATCATCACTCCAATTAGAGATTTGAAATTAAGTAGAGAGCAAGAAATCGAATTCTTACAAAAACACGGAGTAGAAATCAACGCAGAAAAAGCGCTTTACTCTATCAATAAAGGACTTTGGGGAACTTCTGTAGGTGGAAAAGAAACTTTAAATTCTAGAGAGTACTTACCAGAGCATGCTTGGCCAACCCCAATTACTAAAACAGGAAGTGAAACAGTAGAGATTTCATTTGTAAAAGGAGAGCCAGTTGCTTTAAATGGAGTGACTATGGAGCCAACTAAGGTGATTCAAACTCTTCAAGATATGGCTCAACCTTATGGAATTGGAAGAGATATTCACGTTGGAGATACTATCATTGGAATTAAAGGTAGAGTTGGATTTGAGGCTGCAGGTCCAGTTATTTTAGTGAAAGCTCACCATACTTTAGAAAAGCATACCTTAACAAAATGGCAATTGAGCTGGAAAGAACAATTAGGATCTTTCTATGGAAACCATTTACACGAAGGACAATTCCATGATCCAATTATGCGTGATATGGAGGCTTTCTTAGAAAGTACCCAAAAAAGCGTAACAGGTAGTGTTTTTGTGGAGTTACATCCTCATAGATTTGTAATAGTAGGAATCGAATCTGCATTTGATTTAATGAGCAATGAGTTCGGTAGCTACGGAGAAATGAACAATGCTTGGACTGGAGAAGATGTAAAAGGATTCTCTAAAGTATTTGGTAACCAAACAATGATTTGGCACTTAATTAATAATAAGGAAAAATAATAATATGAAAATGCAAAAGATAAAAGTTGGTATTCTTGGAGGAGCTGGATATACAGGTGGTGAGCTACTTCGTATTTTGTTGAATCATCCTGCGGTAGATATTAGTTACATTCATAGTAATAGTAACGCAAATAAAAAAGTTTACCAGGTACATCGCGATTTAATTGGAGATACTGAGTTAGAATTTACAGATGCCTTTTCCCAAGATATTGATGTATTATTCTTATGCATGGGACATGGAGATTCTAAAGTGTTTTTAGATAACAATCCAATCAATGAATCCATTAAAATCATTGATTTAAGTCAAGACTATCGTTTAAAAAAGCAGGACAATCCATTTGTTTATGGATTACCTGAGTTAAATAAAGAACAGATAAAACAAAGTAGTTATATTGCTAATCCTGGCTGCTTTGCAACAGCAATTCAACTGGCTTTATTACCACTAGCTGGGCAAAACAAATTACCAGAACAAATATGCTTAACTGCACTAACAGGAAGTACAGGAGCAGGGCAAAGACCAAGTGCAACTACTCATTTTAGCTATAGAAGCAATAATATATCTGTTTACAAAGCTTTTGAGCATCAGCATTTAGGTGAGATAGGACAGAGTCTGACGCAATTACAAGACAACTATGAAAATACCATCCAATTTATTCCACAAAGAGGAGATTTTGCAAGGGGAATTTTTGTTAGTGTTGTTTTAAAAAGCAATGATTCATTAGAGGATTTGCAAGCAGTATATAAAACGTTTTATCAAGATGCTCCATTTACTTTTTTAAGTGAGGATCCAATTGATTTAAAACAAGTAGTTAATACAAATAAATGTCTTATTTCCATTGAAAAGAGTGAAGATAACATTCTAATTACATGTGCGATAGATAATTTATTAAAAGGGGCAAGTGGTCAAGCTGTTCAAAATATGAATTTAATGTTTGGCTTACCTGAAGATTTGGGATTAAAATTAAAAGCATCTGCTTTTTAAAAAGAATTTAAGATGAAATTATACGATGTTTATCCTTTGAATCCTATTGAAATTGTTCAAGGAAAAGGAAGTTATGTTTACGATAATAAGGGAGTAGAGTATTTAGATTTATATGGTGGTCATGCAGTGATTTCTATCGGGCATAGCAATAAACATTATGTAGAGTCTATTAAAGAACAATTAGAAAAGATAGGATTTTATTCCAATTCCATTCTAATTCCCAAACAACAAGAAGTAGCAAATTTACTTGCTGAAGTAGCAAACTTACAAGATTACCAGTTATTTTTATGTAACTCTGGTGCCGAAGCAAATGAAAATGCATTAAAGCTTGCTTCTTTTTATAATCAAAGAAAAAAGGTTATCTCTTTTAGTGGAGCATTTCATGGAAGAACTTCTTTAGCTGTTTTAGCTACGGATAATCCTAAGATAGTAGCACCGGTTAATGAATCGGATAATGTTATTTTCTTACCATATAATGATGTAGATGCTTTAAAGAATGCTTTTAAGCAGTATGGTAATGAAATTTGTGCGGTAATTCTAGAGCCAATTCAAGGAGTAGGTGGTATTATCGAAGCTACAAAAGAATTTGCAACTGCTATTAGAGAGCTAACAAAACAATATAATAGTGTATTTATTGCTGATGAAGTACAAAGTGGTTATGGAAGAACAGGAAAGTTCTTTGCTTTAGACCACTTAGATATCAAAGCGGATATTTACTCCATGGCTAAGGGAATGGGTAACGGATTTCCAATTGGTGCAATTGCAGTGAGTGATCAATTTAAACCTTGGCACGGACAATTGGGAACAACCTTTGGAGGAAACCATTTAGCATGTAGCGCTGCCTTAGCGGTATTAGAGCAAATAAAAGAGCATAAAATGATTGAAAATGCTCAAGCAATAGGACAATATCTAATAGATAACCTTAAAGGCTTAGAGAAAATAAATCAAATAAGAGGTAAGGGATTAATGATAGGAATTGACTTAGACCCTTCTTTTAAAGACCTGAGAAAAGACCTTCTTTTTGAAGACCACATTTTTACAGGTACAGCTAGTCCTAATGTGATTAGATTACTACCAGCTTTAAATCTTACTAAAGAACAAGCTGATATCTTTTTAGATAAATTTAAAACTAGATTAAACCAATATTAAAAAATTCATAGAATTATGAAACAGTTTTTTAGCGTAAACGATGTACAGAATTTGGATAAGCTTGTAAACGATGCTTTACAAGGGAAAGCTTCTCCTTTTGCCGATCAGGCATTAGGGAAAAATAAAACACTTGGTTTAGTGTTTTTGAATCCAAGTTTACGTACTAGGATGAGTACTCAAAAAGCCGCCATGAATTTAGGAATTAATGTGATGGTTTTAAATATGGGTACTGATGGCTGGGCATTGGAAACCAAAGATGGCGTAGTGATGGATTCTGATAAAGCAGAACACATTAAAGAAGCTGCAGCTGTTATGGGAGAATATTGCGATATTCTTGGTTTACGTTGTTTCCCATCTTTACAAGATGCAGAACAAGATTATAGCGAAGAGCTATTCACTAAGTTTACCAAGTATTGTAATAAACCAGTAATTAGTTTAGAAAGCGCTACAAGACACCCTTTACAAAGCTTAACGGATTTAATCACGATAGTGGAGAATTGGGGATTCGATTATGATGATCAAACACAAAAATATACACCCAAAACCAAGAAACCAAAAGTTGTTCTAACATGGGCACCACATGTAAAGGCTTTACCACAAGCTGTACCTAACTCCTTTGCTGAGTGGATGTGTAAAGCGCAAGACAATGGCCTAGTTGACTTTGTAATTACTCATCCAAAAGGATATGAGCTTAAAGAAGAGTTTACACAAGGTGCTCAAATAGAATATGACCAAGACAAAGCTTTAGAAGACGCAGATTTTATTTATGTGAAAAACTGGTCTAGTTATTCAGACTATGGACAGATAACTTCTAAAGATCCACAATGGATGCTTACTTTGGATAAACTAGCTCCTACTAATAATGCAAAAGTAATGCACTGTCTACCGGTTCGTAGAGATGTAGTAATAAGCTCTGAGGTTTTAGATAGTGATAGTTCTATTGTTATTGAGCAAGCTGGAAATCGTGTTTGGGCAGCACAAGGGGTTTTAAAAGAAATGTTGAAGTAATAATAAGTCAAAGCAATAAGAGAATGCAACAAAAAATTACAGTAGTAAAAATAGGAGGTAATATAGTAGATGATGCTAAAGCATTAGAAGATTTCTTAGACATATATGCTCAAATTCCAGGAAAGAAGATTTTAGTACATGGGGGAGGAAAGCTAGCTACAAAAATGGCTAACGATCTGGACTTACCTACCACTATGATTCAAGGTAGGAGAGTAACTTGTGATAAGATGTTACCTATAACTGTAATGGTTTATGCAGGACTTATAAATACCACTATTACTGCTTTATTACAAAAAAGGAAGTGTGATGCCATTGGCTTAAATGGAAGTGATGCTGCAATTATCACTGCAAGTAAAAGACCTATTGATCCTGTTGATTTTGGATTTGTAGGTGACTTCCAAGCCAAAGATGTAAATGTAAAGAGAATCGAGCAATTGTTAGATTTGGATTTATATCCTGTGTTCTGTGCAATAACAGCAGATCAAAATGGGCAACTCTTAAATACTAATGCCGATACTATTGCTAGTAATTTAAGTATCGCCTTAGCCCAAGACTATAGTGTGGATCTTATTTATTGTTTTGAACACAAAGGAGTATTAATAGATATAAAGGATCCAAACTCTGTAATATCTAATATAAACTCTAGTAGTTTTACTTCCTTATTAGACAAGGGAATTGTAAAGGATGGTATGGTACCTAAAATACAGAATGCTTTAGTTGCTACCAAACAAGGAGTAAGTAAAGTATGTATTAAATTAGCGCAGGATCTTTTAGATCCAGCTCAGGGTACAACAATAGAAAATTAGAATAATAGTTTTAAACTAAACCATTATAACATGGAAATTAAACAAATAACACAACAAAGCATAGAACTTTTAAAGCAGCTTATTCAAACACCTTCTTTTAGTAAGCAAGAGAATTTGACAGCTGACTTAATCGCAAATTATCTTACTTCTCAAAATGTTGAAATACATCGAAAGCTAAATAATGTGTGGGCTTTTAATAAGTACTATGATCCTTTAAAACCAACGATACTATTAAATTCTCATCACGATACTGTGCGACCAAATAAGGATTATACTAAAGATCCATTTCAAGCCCAGATTATAGAGGATAAGTTATTTGGACTAGGGAGTAATGATGCTGGAGGTTGTTTAGTTAGTTTAATTGCAACTTTTATTTATTTCTATGATCAAAAGGATTTAAAATATAATATCTGTTTAGCTGCTACTGCTGAAGAAGAAATATCTGGAAATGATGGATTAGAGTTAGTAGTTCCATTATTGGGGGATTTAGAATTCGCAATTGTAGGTGAGCCAACAAAAATGGATTTAGCTATTGCAGAGCGTGGCTTAATGGTTTTAGACTGTGTAGCGCATGGGAAAAGTGGTCATGCAGCTAGGGAAGAAGGAGATAATGCTATTTTTAAAGCAATACAAGATATTCTATGGTTTAATAGCTTTAAGTTTGAGAAAGAATCCGAACAGTTCGGTCCAATCAAGATGAGTGTTACCATGATTAATGCTGGGACCCAACATAATGTTGTACCATCTACTTGTGACTTTGTTGTAGATATTAGAGTTACTGATGCATATACAAATGAGCAAGTATTAGAAATAATAAAGCAAAATGTACATTGCCAGGTTACTGCTAGATCTACACGTTTAAAGCCGTCTTCTATAGCGAAGGATCATCCGATTGTATTAGCAGGGATAGAGCTTGGAAGAAGTACCTATGGCTCTCCAACAACAAGTGATCAAGCATTACTTAGTATTCCTTCGTTAAAGTGTGGACCTGGAGATTCGGCTCGTTCTCATACTGCTGATGAATTTATCTATGTTCAGGAGATATTTGAAGGAGTAGAGCTGTATATACAAATGTTAACTAAAATTGTGAAGTAAGATGAAATTATGGCAAAAAACTACCCAGGTCAATCAAGACGTTGATCTTTTTACGGTAGGTCAAGATAGAGTATTAGATTTGAATTTAGCAGCTTTTGATGTATTGGGTTCTTTAGCCCATACAAAAATGCTTTGTGCTGTTGGTTTATTAAGCCAAGAGGACTTAGAAAGTATTGAAAAAGAGCTGAAAAATATATATAAAGAAATCATCAATGGAGATTTTACCATTGAACCAGAAGTAGAAGATATTCACTCTCAAGTAGAGTTACTTCTAACAAGAAGAATAGGGGAAGCAGGAAAAAAAATTCACTCTGGTAGATCAAGAAACGATCAAGTTTTAGTGGATTTAAAACTGTATTTCCGTTTTGAAATAGAGCAAATCGTTCAAAAAACAAAAGTATTATTCGAAACCCTACAAACATTAAGTAATAAGCACCAAGACGTTTTACTTCCTGGATATACGCATTTACAAATAGCTATGCCAAGTTCATTTGGATTATGGTTTGGAGCTTATGCAGAGAGTTTAGTAGATGATTTAGAGTTAATGCTTGCAGGGTGGAAGATAACCAATAAAAACCCATTAGGATCTGCAGCTGGATATGGATCTTCTTTTCCATTAGACAGACAAATGACAACGGATCTTTTAGGATTCCAAAGTATGAATTATAATGTAGTTTATGCTCAAATGGGAAGAGGTAAGACAGAAAGAGTTTTAGCTCAAGGACTTTCTAGTATTGCTGCTACTTTAGCTAAGTTTTCTATGGATGCTTGTTTATATATGAGTCAAAATATGGGCTTTATCAAGTTTCCGGATCATTTAACTACAGGATCAAGTATAATGCCTCATAAGAAAAATCCTGACGTATTAGAATTAATACGTTCTAGATGTAATAAGATACAAGCATTACCAAATGAGATTGCCTTAATGACTACTAATTTACCAAGTGGTTACCATAGAGATCTACAGTTATTAAAAGAGAATTTATTTCCAGCATTTGATTCTCTAAAAGAGTGTTTAGATATCTTAAAGTTAATGCTAGATAATATTGAAGTAAATCCATCTATTTTAGAAGATCCTAAATATGATTACTTATTCAGTGTTGAGGTAGTTAATGAACAAGTATTAAAAGGAGTTGCATTTAGAGATGCATATAAAGATATAGGTTTATCTATAGAACAAGGTACGTATAAGCCTTCCAAAGAGGTTAATCACACCCATCAAGGAAGTATCGGTAATCTGATGAACCAAGAGGTTAAAATGGAATTTAATCGCGTATATAGCGAATTTAATTTTGACCAAGTAAACGATAAACTAGTAAGTTTAGTGTTGTGATTTTTTGTAAAAGGTCTTTGTATAAAAAATACAAAGACCTTTTTTTATTTTGATTACATTTGATCGAAGTCTACACTTATCTCATCTGATGTAACAATTGCCTGACAGGATAAGATAAGCCCATCTGCAATTTCTTCATCTGATAAAATACTGTTTTTACGCATTGTAGCACTTCCTTTAGTTACTTTACACATACAAGAACTACAAATACCTCCTTGACAAGAATAAGGTGCATCAATATCATGGTCTAAGATTGCATCTAAAAGGATAGTATCCTTTTTCATTTCAAAGACAGTTTCCATATCATCTACCAATACGCTAACCTTTACTAGGTCAGAACTTGCTTGAATAGGTGCAACAGTATCGTTATTTGGAGTAAATATTTCAAAAGCTACTTTTTCTTTAGAACCTTCTTTCTCTTCAATAGTATGTGCTACTATATCAATCATTGCTTCTGGTCCACATAAAAAATACTTCTGGAACTCTACCTCTTTGTGCTTATTATTAATAACAAAGTTAGTTGCTGCTTTATCAATTCTTCCAAAAAGTGCATTGTCTTGTTTCTCTCTAGAGAATACAAAATGAACATGCAATTGCTCTGGATATTTTTGTTGTAGGTTATGTAATGTAGTGTGGAAGATAGTCTCTTGCACGCTTTTATTTCCATATACTAAAACAAACTTACTTTTAGGTTCACTTGCAAGTACAGTTTCAATCATTGACATTACTGGAGTGATACCACTACCAGCTACAAAGGCTGCATAATTATTTTGATTGTCTTTATTGGTTGGAAGAGTAAACCTACCTTGTGGTAAATCTACCTCAAGAGTATCACCTACTTTAAGTTCTTTATTAGCATAGTGTGAAAAAACACCATTTTCAACATTTTTAACCACAATACGAACATCTCCAGATTCAGGAGTAGAGCAAATAGAATAAGCTCTTCTTATTTCTTTTTGGTTATAAGTATGTTTAATGTTTATGTATTGTCCTGCAATAAAATTATAGTCTTTTTGAAGTTGTGCAGGAATATCAAATAAGATAGATACCGCATTAGGTGTTTCTTGACGAATTTCCTTTACAGTTAATAAATTAAATTTAGACATAGTTTTGCTTAGTTTGTAAAAGACAAAAATACGAAAGACAAAGAGTTAAATGAAAATTAAATGAGATAAGAACTAAAAATAATATGCAAAATCTAGCGAAATTATCTCATTTTATCACTTTAGAATTAAAGGGTATAAGAAAGTTACTTTGTTTTTTGCTGAAAATAGAAAAGTACACCTTCTTATCTCTTGGGAAAAAAGAGTTATAGGATGTATAATGGGACAATAAAATGTCATGTCAGCACAAAGGTTTATAGCTACTGATTTACAAACTTCTTACTAGTATAGTATAATAAGTATTAAATAATGTAGAAACAGGGATTAAGACCTTTTATAGGTTAGGGTACTCTAGAGTATTTAGGTATTTAACTCTAACCATTAAAAAACGCTTACAAAAGATTTAAAAATCCTTTATAAGCGTTCTCTTATTTTTTTAAAAGTTATTTTCTAAAAAGGGGGTATCCCTTTAAAAAAATGGCCTTTTATATTCTATATCCTTGGATAGATTAGAAGTTCGTTTTAAACTGTTCTAAGAAACGTACATCATTTTCATAGAACATACGAATATCTCCGATTTGGTATAAAAGCATAGCAATTCTTTCTATTCCCATTCCAAATGCAAATCCACTGTATTCATTAGGATCAATGTTACAGTTCTTTAAAACGTTAGGATCAACCATTCCACAACCCATAATCTCTAACCAACCAGTACCTTTTGTAATACGGTAATCTGTTTCAGTTTTTAATCCCCAATAAATATCTACCTCAGCACTTGGCTCTGTAAATGGGAAGTAAGATGGACGTAGACGAATCTTTGATTTACCAAACATCTCTTTTGTAAAATATAAAAGAGTTTGTTTTAAGTCAGCGAAAGAAACATCTTTATCAATGTATAATCCTTCTACTTGATGGAAAATACAGTGAGAACGAGATGAAATCGCCTCATTTCTAAATACTCTTCCTGGAGAAATTGTACGTAAAGGAGGGGTATTCTTTTCCATATAACGAACCTGTACCGATGAGGTATGTGTTCTTAATAGGTGCTCTGGATTTGTTTGAACAAAGAAAGTATCTTGCATATCTCTTGCCGGGTGGTATTCCGGAAAGTTTAATGCAGAGAAGTTATGCCAATCATCTTCAATCTCTGGACCTTCTGAAATATTAAAGCCAATAGAGTTAAAGATATCCACAATTTGATTCTTTACTAAAGAAATAGGGTGTCTAGATCCAATTTCTGTAGGATATCCAGGACGTGTTAAATCTCCAAAAAGACCTTGAACATCTTTAGAGTCTAACTCATCTTGAATAGACTTTACTTTATTTTCAATAGTGCTTTTTAATAAATTAATCGCCTGTCCAAACTCTTTCTTCTGATCATTTGGAACTGTTTTAAAGTGGGCGAATAAGTCATTTAATATTCCTTTTTTAGATAAGAATTTAATTCTGAATTCTTCAAGGGTTTCTTTGTTGTCGGTGGTAAACTCCTTTGCTTGACCAACGTATTCTTTTATTTTATCTATCATCTTAAGTAAAGTAAAAAGCAAATTTACTGCTTTTCAATTAGACATTAAAATTTTAAAACCTTATTATGAATATAATTAGGGAAGTTTATGCTTAATCTATGAATTTTGAAGCCAAGAAATAATTTATAATAGCTTCTTTCATTAAAACGGATTGCTCTCCTGCTTTTAAAGCTGGTAATTCTGCTTTGATATTATAATGAGGCCACCCATCTTGATCATAGTGATCAAACTCGTAATAGCCATAAGGCTCTAATAAACGACAGATCGCAATATGCATTAAATTAACCTTATCGTCTTTCTTATATTTTTTCTTAAATTTGCCCCTTTCCTGTATACCGATTAAATATATTATAGATTCTAAGTCTAATGTATCTCCATCGGCAAACTTATCGGATATTTTTTGAACAAGGGTATCCCACCTGTGTTTCATTTGTTCATCTCTTGCCATATGCTTATATATATAAAGTATAGCAAAGATACGATTTACAATTGAGTGTAATTTAGAGAATGTATTAACTTAATAAACAAATTATGATTTTAGATATAATAGTGGGTATCGCTTTAATATTCGGTATTTATAAAGGAGCAAAAAATGGGTTGTTTGTATCAGTGGCTGCATTTATTTCTTTATTGATAGGTATAATTGCCGCTTTAAAGTTTTCCAATGTAGTCAAAGATGCGTTGTTTTCTTATTTCGGATGGGACTCCACCTTTTTACCTTTAATCTCTTTTTTGATTACTTTTTTTGCTGCTATTTTAGTAGTAAAGTTTATAGCTAAATTAATTACCAATTTATTACAAGCTGTTTATTTAGGATTTGTTAATAGAATATTTGGTGCTGTTTTTCAAGTTTTCGTAGTCGTTTTACTTGTGAGTTTAGGACTTAGCCTTTTTGATAAGTTTAATGCTAACTTCGCTTTTGTTACTGCAAAGGAGTTAAATACATCTTATAGTTATAGAGTATATTTAGAATTATCTCAGCATTTCTTTCCTAGTTTCTTCTCTTTAGTAAATAACTTATTTGAAAAAAGCGTAGAGGTAATCAATACATCTACGCCTTCGTTTAATTCGGATTCTTTTTAAATATTTTTCAAGGATTTTTTAGGAACCCATCCTTGTTCTAGATTATCTAGTTTTACTTTTACCCAAAGGGATTTGTCTTCTAAAAGATACACTTTAGTTCCTTTATGTAATTTTATTATAGTCTCAGAATTACTCCTAGGTTCTTGCTTTAGTTCCACTGTGTTTTCCCATAATAGGGCTGAAGGGGCTTCTAAGTGGAAGTTTTCTTCAAAATAAGCGCAGTATGTTGTAAAGCCTATGGAAAGTATACCTAGTACAAATAAACAGAAAAATATTCTTTTTAAAGTGGGGTTCTTAGCCAAATAGAATACTCCAAAAAGTACAACTAATACAAAAGCTAATATCGTAGTAATAAAAGCCCAGTCATCAGGACTTAACTTTCCTATACTTTGATGTATTATATCTTGGTTATTGTACTTCTTAATAATGGTTATATCATCTTCTAAATTGGCTTTTGCATGATCTAAGTTAGTTAAGATATCCTTATCCGTAGGAGCAAGAAGTAGTGCTTTTTCAAAATAATAGACAGCTTCTACATCCTGTTTTGTTTTAAAGTAAGCATTACCTAAGTTATAATATAACTCTGGGGAATCTGTTACCTCTTGACTTAACTCCAAATAAGACTCTATAGCCTTTTTATACTGTTCTTTTTTATAGTAGGAATTGGCTTGTTCAAATTGCTCTTGAATAACTTTAGGATCATTTGCATAGCTTATTATATTAAATAGCAGTAAGAGTAATGCGCTGTATTTTTTCATTGTCTATTTAATTTGTTTTTCTAACTCTGCAATTATATTAATAGCAGTTTGATAATCTTTGTTACTATCTACTTTTTCTGAAGGGGTATATCTAGCCCACTCACAAGCATTCTTTAAATCTATAAAACTTTGAATACTGGAATCCTCTACTTGTTTTTCTTTCAAAAGCTCTCTTATATTATCATTACTCATTTGAGTAGTTTCTATATTTAATTTAGCTTTAAGGAAGTTATGAAGACACAGCTCTAATGCTTCATAAAATAGGTCTTTGTCTTTTAAGTGTTTTTTAGCTTGGCTTAAATATTTTCTCGCTAATTTATTATTTGCTTTTAATTTATTGCCAAGGACATCTTTTGTTGCGTTTTTTCGAGTTTCTACTATACCAACAACTAAAAAGATAGCAACTAAAGCTGCTGCGTTTAAAACATAAAACAATGTTGAAGACCAATAGGTAGATCTATAGGGAGAAACTCTATTTAATGTTTCTTTTATCGGTTGAAATAACTCTTGTTCATTTATTAAAAGATCCCCTTGTAATTCTTTGTTTGTAGGTAATGTGGGTCCTTCTAATACATTAATAGTTATACTATCTGTTGAGATAGTTTTATATGTTTTAGTGTTTAAATCAAAGTAAGAAAAATGCATAGGCTCAATACTATAGTCTCCTTGGTATTGAGGGATAATCGTGTAGTCATTCTTTCTACTTCCTTGAATACCGTATATACCTGTATTTACCTTCTCACTATAGATAGGGTCATATATTTCTAAGGCTGAATTTGCTTTAGGAGTGGGCATTTTTAGTAAGTTTAGATTACCTCTACCACTTACTTCTACCTTTAAATTAAGCATTTCCCCAGCTTTTAACTGTGTTTTACTTGGAGTTGCTTTGAAATCAAAACTTCCCACAGCCCCAGAAAAGTCTGCAGGTTTTCCTGCCTCAGGTAAAGCCTTGGCTGTGATTTTTACGGAATTAGTTGAAAATTCTTGTTCAATATACCCGTATTCAGGAAATCCAAAGAAATCTCTTCTACCTGTTAATACTTGTGCTTGTACATCTAATATTAAAGGGTCAATAGTAAAGTCACCTACTTCTTGGGCCATTAATACATCCTGTTTAATTAGGATGGAATAATAGGCTTCTCCTTTATAGGTTGTCTCTACTGGATGTGGTTCTGGAACTTGTACATTATGTACCCAGAACTTATCGAAAGTAGGTATCTTCTTTCCTGCGTATCCACTTAAACCTTCTCTGAAATAGATTTTATAACTAATAGTAATAGGTTCGTTTATATAAGGATTTCGATTAGAAACTTCTGCAACTAAATGAATGGTTTCTAAGGATTGTGTTTGAATAGAGTTTAAGTTATTTGCCTGAGCATCTGATTTTACTGCATCAGTGACATTAACAGATATAGCTTGTGTTTTATACACTTCTCCTTTAATGTCAATACTTGCACTTCCAATTGTAATTTTACCCTTTCTAGTTGGTTGTAGCTGGAAAGAATACGTCTTATTAAATGATTTCTTTCCATTGGTCCATGACACGCTAACACTTTGGTTCGGCCCAGAAATTATTCTGAACCCTTCAAAGTTTGGAGCCTTAAAATAGTCTCCGTCTTCATTCATTGAAAATTCTACTGTAAGACTTTGATTTAGTGGAATACTTTCTTTATTAACACTCGCTTTAAAATAAGATTGTGCTAAAAGGCAAGTACTACTAATTAGAAGTAGAATTAAAAAAAAATATCTTTTAAAATTATACATAATGTTTTACCAGTCTTTTTTACGTTGATTTTTCATCGGCTCTCCTTTTATAGAATCTGTCGGAGTACCAAAGGTACCATTGCCCTTTTTAATTAATCGATCTTGTACCTGTTTTTCATCTCTTTCTAAGGACTCTAAGATGTTTTGCATTTGTTGCTCACTCATAGGGCCTTGTTGAGGTTCAGGTTGCTGATTATCTTTGTTATCCTGATTATCTTGGTTGTCCTGATTATCTTGGTTGTCCTGGTTGTCCTGATTGTCTTGGTTATCCTGATTATCTTGGTTGTCCTGATTATCTTTGTTATCCTGATTATCTTTGTTATCCTGATTATCTTTGTTATCCTGATTATCTTGGTTGTCCTGATTATCTTGGTTGTCCTGATTATCTTGGTTGTCCTGATTATCTTGGTTGTCCTGATTATCTTGGTTGTCCTGATTATCTTGGTTGTCCTGATTATCTTGCTCTTCTTGTTTATTTAGTTCTTTTGCTAAAGCGTAATTATATCTTGTTTGCTCGTCTTTAGGATTATTTTTCAAAGCCTCTTTGTAGGCTAATTCTGCTTCTTTATAGTTTTTTTCTTGCATGAAAGTATTACCAATATTATGGTAAGCTTGGTGTTTTTGTTCTTTGTTAGTTGCACTTTCAATTGCATTCGTATATGCTGTTCTAGCTTCTTTAATACGGCCCTGCTTCATTAAGGCATTACCCATATTATATTGAGCTGTAGAGCTCGTATTTAATTTTGAATTAGCAATTCTGTAAGAAGCCTCTGCTTGTGAGTACTGTTCACTGGTATATCCTTCATTACCTTTGCTCAATGCTCTAGCTCCAGATTGGGCCATAGCTATACTAGAATAAAAAGTAAGGAGTAAAATAGTTAAAAAGTTTTTCATAGGATGTAAAATCTTTATTCTTTTGGCTGCTTGTCATTAAATAAATTCCATTTTTCTAACCACTGTGTTTTGCGCTCTAGTATAAATATATTGATAAATAATAGTGCAAATGCCAAGGCTAAAAACCATTGAAATTGAGATTGAAACTCCGCAATTTGTTGGGATTCAAAATCTGTTTTCTCTATTTTTGATAAGTCGTTTTTAATTAAGTCTACTACTTCTTGGGTATTAGCTCCATAGTAATACGCCCCAGAGGTTTGTTTAGCTATTTGTTCTAAAGTAGAAGGGTTTAACTTGGTTATAACCACTTGGTCATCCCAGTCTCTTTTATAAGATGTACCATTTTTGTCTGAAATAGGAATTGGTGCTCCTTTCTCTGTTCCAACTCCGATGGTGATAATCTTAATGCCCTTTTTCTTTGCAATTTCGATAGCACTTTGCATGTCATCTCCATGATCTTCACCATCACTAATTAGGATCATTACTTTACTAGTATTAGGATTATCATAGTAGTTACTTGCTACTTGAATAGCTTGTGCAAAGGCAGTACCTTGGGAAGAGACCATATCTGTATTCATGGATTGTAAATACATTTTTGCAGCATAATGATCTGTGGTGATAGGTAATAATGGGAAAGCGCTCCCTGCATAACCTACTATACCTACTCTATCTGGTCCCAGGTTGTTGATAATTTGTGAAACTAATTGTTTCATCTTAGCTAACCTATCAGGAGCCATATCTTGTGCTAACATACTCTTTGAGACATCTAGCGTAAAAACAATATCTACACCTTGTCTTTTTACTGTTACAATCTTTGTTCCAATTTTAGGATTAACAAGAGCTATAATAATGAATAATAATGCAGCAAGTGGTAAAATAGCTTTTATTATTGCTTTACTAAAAGATTGATTAGGCGCTAATAACAGTATTGCTTTTGGTGAAGCAAATTCAGCTTGTTTTCTTTTTCTCCACAATATATCTACAATAAACAATACAACAAGTACTGCTATTGGTATAAGTAAAAAAAAGTATTTTGTTTGATCTAGTTCCCACATAATATCTTATATAAAACCTCTAAATAATGTTCTTCTTAGAATAAAGTTAATGCTTAATAATCCAAAACTAATCAAGGCCAATATGTGGAACTTCTCATCTGTGTTTACAAACTTTTGTTCATCAATTTTGGTTTTTTCTAGCTGATTAATTTCCTCATAAATGTTTTTTAAGCTTTCTGTATCTGTTGCTCTAAAGTATACTCCATTAGTGATATTGGCTATCTCTTTCATAAGCTCTTCATCTAGCTCTACTGGAATCTTCTCATAAACAATTTCACCATTTGCTTTCATACCAACTGGAGATTCTGCTAAGCCATTAGATCCTATTCCGATAGTATAAACTTTGATATTATATTGTTTAGCTATTTCAGCAGCCATTAAAGGGTCTATAGCACCTGTGTTGTTTACACCATCTGTAAGTAATATGATTACTTTACTTTTAGATGGGCTATCCTTTAAGCGGTTTACCGCTGTTCCTAGTCCTACACCTATGGCTGTTCCATCTTGGATATCGTTGGAATACTGAATGTCCTTTAAGGCATTTAAAATTAAAGGTTTGTCACTAGTTGCAGGTGTTTTTGTATAAGCCTCTGCTGCATAGATAACAATCCCAATGCGATCTGTAATACGTTGTTTAACAAAATCAGAAGCTACATTTTTAAGAGCCTCTAGTCGGTTAGGTTTTAAATCCTTGGCTAACATACTTCCTGAAATATCCATTGCCATAACAATATCAATTCCATGGGTAGAATGAACATGGTTGTGTACGCTAACAACTTGTGGTCTTGCTAAGGCTACTATAAGTAATGCCATTGCTAATAGTTGTAAAACTATTTGAATAGGAAGAAGCTTTATAATAGGGGAGGTATATCCTTGAAAAGCCTCTATAGAACTTAGTTTTATAGTAGGGCGATGTTTTTTTCTATTGCGATACCAAACATAAAAAGCGATTGGTAGTAATAAAAAAAGCCAAAAGTATTCAGGATTTAAAAAACTTATATCTCTCATTATTTTTTCACTTGTTTATAGACGATGGACTCAAAAATTCGATTCGAAAGCTCTAACGCTGCCTCATCTTTTTGTCGATAAAATATCCAAACTTGATCTGTATTTATACCAAATTGAGTAAATACTGCTTGGAATTCCACTTGTTCTACTTTACTACTTGGGGTAGGCTTGAATTCAAAGTTTCCTTCAATTTTTGTCCCTTTTACTCCATTAGAATTTTCAAAAGTACTTTGGTCAAAATTTATATCTTTTATATTGTAATTTTGAGTCAATAGGGTAATAAACTGTTTGATTATTTGACCTTGGTTCACTTTGTGATCCTTTACCATGGTCAAATTATTTGCGATAATAAATATTGGATCCTCTAGTTCATTAAAGCGGAACTGTTCAATATATTCAATTCCTTCTAGTTTAGCATCCTTTATAGTTGGTTCATTCTTGTGTGTTAATACAGAAGGAGTAGATAAAGTAATCCCTGGACTATATCCATAGGTACTTTGTATCCATTGTTTTTCTAATAGGATTTTGGTAGAGTCAAAGGTGAAGAAATTATATTCCTTTTCGCTTTTTGTATTTATTAAATAGACTATTCCTGTTACTATTAGCAGCAACGAGGTTACAGCTACTGGAAGCCAGATTCTAAATCGCATTCTTTTTTTCTTGCGTTCTTCACGTAATCGAATACGCATAGTTTGATTGGCTGCCGAAATAGGATAGGCGATATTTATATCGGAAACAATTTTTTGAATTTTATTTGTATCGGATAGTATTTGTTGTTCAGAAGGCTGGCTTTTAGCGAATTTCACCAAGTCAGATGTTTCTAAAATACGCTTAAATTCAGCTATTAACTCTGGTTGAACTTTAATATCCTTATCTTTTAAAGTATGTTTTAAAAGGGTAAGAATCTCAAAAGTAGTAAGCTCATGTGCTGAAATATCGAAGGTATCCTCTAAGAAGGATCTTACAATATTACTCATATCCGAATAATATGGTTTAGCTCCTTGTTTGGTCCAGTTTTTACGAAGCTCTAACTTTCTTAATTTTTTAGATGCTTTTTCAAAAGGAGTTTTGTATTTATCTTCCTCTGTTAAGTTTTTATCTTGTTGGTATTTAATATACAAGAAGGTTAGTATACCTAGAATAAAAGACACTATAATGAAGAAAATATAATACCAATAGGTAGAAAAGGATGCTCCAGCAGTAGAAATATCTTTAATAGGATATAATGGTGTTTTCAGGGTATCTACTTCAACGCCTAAAACATCTATTGCAATACTTTGGGTTTTATATAGTTTATCTCCAATTACAATGGGTAATTCTGGTAATTGGTGCTCCCCTTGGTCAAATTGGGTAAGTTCATATTTTTTAATAAGCTCCATTAAGTCACCAGATACAATGGTATCTACAGGCCAAGCTTCCAATACGTCAAAATCTCCCAAAGTAGGGGTATCTGGAAAAGACACTTTATCTTGTGTATTGGTATGCACTCTTAAGGTCAATGCAAAACTATCTCCCATTTTGATAGAAGTAGTGTCTACTTTAGTTTCAATGGGATCTTGCGCATAAAGTGACCCAATTAAACTACATATAAAAATTAAAGTATATAAATATTTATGTTTCATTTTACTGCAATTATCTTGATTTAAAATAACCTAGAAGTTTCTTAACGTAACTCTCACCAATTTCTATATCAATGCTTCCTGCTCCTGATCTAGAGAATAGTTTTTTAAATTGATCTTCCCTTTGTAAATAATTTTCTAAATACTTTCTTCTTCTTGTAGAATCTGAACTATTTATAAGTAGTTCCTGCCCTGTTTCGGGGTCGAAAATATTCATAATACCAACATTGGGAATTTCCTTCTCTCTTTTATCAAATACCCTTATAGCTGTTAAATCATGTTTTTTAGCAGTAATTTTTAAAGTAGGTTCAAATAAAGGAGTTATAAAGTCAGATAAAACGAAAACAATTGCTTTCTTTTTTATTACTTTAGATAAGTACTGTAAAGCAAGGCCTACATCTGTTTTGTTACTTTTTGGTTGAAAGTCAACCAATTCACGAATGATACGCAATACATGGGTTTTCCCTTTTTTGGGTGGTATAAATAATTCTATTTGATCAGAAAATAGAATTACTCCAATTTTATCATTGTTTTGAGTGGCAGAAAAGGCCAAAGTAGCAGCTATTTCTGTTACGATATCACTTTTGAATTCATCGGTAGATCCAAAGTCTTGAGAACCACTAATATCTACAAGTAGCATCATAGTTAACTCTCTTTCCTCTTCAAAAACCTTTATATAAGGTTCATTATACCTAGCAGTTACATTCCAGTCAATTGCCCGAATATCATCACCAAATTGGTATTGTCTTACCTCTGAAAAAGTCATCCCACGTCCTTTAAAGGAGGTATGGTATTCTCCGGAGAAAATATGATCACTTAAACGCTTGGTTTTGATTTCTATTTTTTTGACTTTTTTTAATAACTCTTTGGTATCCATAACAATATTCTATGCAAAAATGTTGAACCTTAAAAACCTATTTGCTTCATAACAAATAGGTTCGTTTATTTTAAATTATAGTTTATTAATGTCTATTAAGGAACTTCTATCTCGTTGACAATTTGGTTAATAATATCAACAGTTGTGATGTTTTCTGCTTCTGCTTCATAAGTTATTCCAATTCTATGGCGTAGTACATCAACAACTACGGCTCTTACATCTTCAGGAATAACATAACCTCTTCTTTTAATAAAAGCATAAGCTTTAGCTGCTGTAGCTAAGTTAATACTTCCACGAGGAGAAGAACCAAAACTAATTAGTGGCTTTAATCTTTCTAATTTGAAGTCTTCTGGATAACGTGTAGCAAAAACTATATCTAAGATATATTTTTCGATTTTCTCATCCATATAAACTTGTTTAACCACTTGTTGGGCTTTTAGAATTTGTTCTAAACTTACAACAGGGTTAATTACAGGTCTTTGACCTTCTAAATTTTGACGAATAATTAATCTTTCTTCTTCTAATTTAGGATAGTCTATTACAGTTTTAAGCATAAAACGGTCCATTTGAGCCTCAGGTAAAGGATAGGTTCCTTCTTGCTCAACTGGGTTCTGGGTTGCCATTACTAAGAAAGGGCGTGGTAATGGATAAGTTGTATCTCCAATGGTTACTTGCTTCTCTTGCATTGCTTCTAAAAGAGCAGATTGCACTTTTGCAGGAGCTCTGTTTATTTCGTCAGCAAGTACGAAGTTTGCAAAAATAGGTCCTTTACGAATCGAAAAATCATTTTCCTTTACGTTGTAAATCATCGTCCCAATAACATCAGCTGGTAATAAATCGGGAGTAAATTGAATTCTACTAAAGCTACCTTTTACAGCCTGCGCCAAAGTGTTAATTGCAAGTGTTTTAGCAAGTCCAGGAACACCTTCTAATAAAATATGTCCTTGGCCAATTAAGCCAATAAGCAGTCGATCAATCATATGTTTTTGACCAACAATTGCCTTGTTCATCTCCATGGTAAGGAGATCAATGAAAGCACTTTCTCTTTCAATTAGTTCATTTAACTCACGAATATCATAATTTGATGCTGTTGTATCCATACCTGTTTTTTTGTTTAAATACCCTCTTTTCTAATACTTTACGCAAATTGGAAAATTATTCCATACAAAGTTGTTAAAATATGGTTAAATATATAGTTTAAAATATTCAATTAACACTGATTTATATTTTTCTTTTTACTATTTTTAAGTACTAAAAATTAGTTAGTTGTGATTAATAAACGCCTACTTATAAAAAACATCCTGGCATACTATGATGAGAATAGCTTTTATGATAAGAAAAGGCAATTAAATCTTCATACTGCAAATGGAAAAGCAAAGTTTTTGAAGCACATTTGTGCACTGTCTAATTCAAATCCCTTGAATAATGCTTACCTTTTAGTAGGGATTGAAGATAAGGAAAATTCTATAATTGGCGTAGACTTTTATGATGATAGTAAAATTCAGAATTTGGTCAATGCGTATTTAGATAACCCACCTACTATAACGTATGATAATGTTTCTTTTGACTCTTTGTCCCAAGATAAAGTTATAGGATTAGTTACTATTGGTCCTAAATCTGGTTTAACCAGTTTTAAAAGAACAATATCTATTATAACTAAGGGGACCCACTTTTACCGTATAGGAAGTACTTCTGTGCCCAATGCAGAGGCAAGTGCTGTTCAAGATAATTCTGCAATGGTATCTAGTATTGAGAAGAACTCATGGAATAATCTTCAAACAACTCTTCAAAGTGTGGTTAATTTTGTGACAGTAACCCATAAAGATATGAAGCCCAAATACGAAGTTTTCAAAGAACAATTCGTTATTTGTTGGGCTGGTAATAAGACCATGGTCAAAGGCACTGCCTTTTATTCTCGTATGGATATTTCTTTTATCAATGAGCAAATTAAATTATTTTATTCTGATTTAGATTCGGTGACTCTTTTTTATAACCAAGATGAATTTGTTATCACAGAGTATTTAAATCTAGGTTTAAATGATAAAACTAGTTTTTATCCCTTTATGGAAGTAGCCATAAAATTTTTAGATAATGGCACCTATACTATGGAGCACACAATGCTCTTTGAAGCTCCAACTTATAACATAAATATTCTAAGACATATTTATCAAAGTTGCCTTAAGATTATTACTAAAATAACACAGTCGGTAAGTTTAACTTCCAAAGAAGAGAAAGGGCTCTCTAAGTTGTGTTTTAACCTTATGCTGTGTTATCTCAATGGAATGGATCAAGCCAAAGAAGATCTTTTAAGGATAAAAGATTATTTGAAGCAACATAAAGACCCAACCTTATTTAAAGACTTTAAAGAAGTAATGCGTATTTTGCGTAAACTGAAATATGAAAAGGAAATTGAAAATGAGTAGAACATTAGTTATTGGAGATATACACGGAGGTTACAAAGCTTTAGTCCAAGTTTTACAAAGGGCAGAAGTCACCCCTGAAGACAAGCTGATTTTTTTAGGGGATTATGTAGATGGATGGAGCCAGAGTCCACAGGTGATAGATTTATTATTAGAATTAGATAAGACCAATACTTGTATATTTTTAAAAGGTAATCATGAAGGTTTGTTTTTAGATTGGCTTAGTACAAGAAAAAGGAATGTCCTTTGGGAAAAGCACGGAGGCATGAGCACCATTGAAAGTTATGAGAACTTAGATGCTGTAACAATGGAAAAACAGCTTGAATTCTTTCACAATTTAAAGTATTATTACAAGGATGATCAAAATAGATTATTCGTACATGGAGGATTTACAAACCTGCGTGGAGTAGAGGCAGAATTTTTTCAAGAAAATTTGTTATGGGATAGAACGCTTTGGGAAATGGTTTTAAGTCTTGATATTAGCTTAACCCATGCGGACCCTTTTTACCCCCAAAGACTTAAACATTACCATGAAATATATATAGGACATACGCCTGTTACAAATGTTGGTTTTACAAGCCCAACTAATTGTGCAAATGTTTGGAATATGGATACAGGAGCTGCTTTTAAAGGCTGTGTTTCCATTTTGAATGTCGATAATAAAGAGTATTGGCAGAGCGATTCTTTGGTAAGTTTATACCCAAATGAGATAGGGAGGAATTAGTCATAAAACAGAAATTATTATCTTTACAGCAAATTGAAAAAAATATGAAAAGAATTATTCTAGGACTTCTCTTAGTAGGGTGTTCATTTAGTGGTTTTTCACAAGCACTGAATGAAGTAAAGGTAAATGTATTAAACGTTATTGTTTTAGGATCTGTTGAATTAGGTTATGAGCATTTTATAGACCATAATCAAAGTATTGGTGCTGACTTAATCATAAATGATCGTTTTTCTTATCATTCAGAAAGAGATAGTAAAGACCAAAAGTTTAAGACAAGTAGTCTTGCTTTTAACTACAACTATTATTTTGGAGGCAAAACAGGAGCCAATGGTAGTGGTTATGTGATAAGTCCTTTTGTTAAGTACAGGTTTGGTAACTTTAAGGAGAATAAGTTCGATACCACTTTAGATCAAAATATTCGTGTAAAAACAGATATGGATAGTTTTATTTTTGGTATTGGGGTAGGATATAAATGGGCACTTGGAGACTCCTTTACCATTAGTCCATTTGCAAGTATTGCACGTAACTTTAGCTCAAAAGTAAATGATCGTTTTTCAGCAATTGAGTTTAATGCTGGATTAAATTTAGGATATAGATTTTAATTAGAAAATACATCTACACATGTAGTTTCTCTTTAAATAAAAAAAGCGTTAAGTATACTTAACGCTTTTTTTTGTCCTTTATATAATTTACTTGGTATGTTTTTTATCGGCTTGTAAAACAGTGTGACAAGATTTACATGTTCTTAATTCTAAAGAATTATAAAATGTTTCAAAATGCTTTAAAAAATCTGTCTCTATATCTTCTAATACAAAATATACTTCATAGAGTTTCTCATTACAATTTTCGCAATACCATATTAAACCATCCTTACTATTGGCTGCTTTTCTTTTTTGCTCTACCACAAGACCTACAGAATCTTTTGTTCGAATAGGTAAATGGGGTACTTTGGGTGGAAGTAGAAAGATATCTCCCGCTTCAAGGGTAATTCTTTTACGCTGGTTGTTTTCTTGTATGTCAATATAGATTGTTCCCTGAAGTTGAAAGAAAAATTCCTCAGATTCATTATAATGAAAATCTTTGCGGGCATTTGGGCCACCAACAACCATTACAATATAATCATCAGAAAGAGGGTAAATATTTTTGTTCCCCACTGGTGGCTGTAATAAATGTTTGTTTTCTTCAATCCATTTATAAATATTAAATGCCGGTTTTACTGTCATATTTTTTAAAACTAATTGCTTCGAGTTAACCATAATTGTGGATTATTAATATCCGTATTATGCGTTAATAAGAATTTTAAAATTGTTTTTCCTGAACTATTTGTGTTAATAGTTCCAATATCTTGTTTTAAGGTTACTTTTTGTCCAGGGCTTACCCAAACTTGGTTCAAATTTTGGTAAACTGTAATATAGTCCCCATGTTGAATTAAAACAGCTTTATTTCCACCAGATAAAACTTGTACTTGAAGTACCTCTCCTTGGAAAACAGCTCTTGCTTTAGAACCAGGTTCAGTTGAAATTTCTAAACCACTGTTGTGAATAGTTAGGTGTTTTTGGGTGTGGTGAGGCTGGTCTCCATAACCAAGAGAAACATATCCTTTTTCCACTGGCCAAGGTAGTCTACCCTTATTGGCTTTAAAGTTGCTGGCCTCTATTTTTCCCTCTGGAGTTAATTCAAAGGTTGCTTTGGCAGTAGAAGTGCTAGTTGTAGATTTTCCTGCTGCTTCTCTTGCCTTTTTATTTGCTAATGCAATGGCTTCTTGAATTAACTTTTTGATTTGTCTATCAATTTGATCGGTTTGCTTTTGCTTTTCAACAATTTGGGCATTATAGGTTTTTTGGTCTTTTTTTACCAAAGCGATTAGCTCTTTTTGTTTACCTAAATCATCCTCTAAAGCCTTTTGACTTTTTTGCTGCTCTGCTAAAAGTGCTCTTTGTTTAACTTTCTGCTTTTCTAAATCAGCAATAGCTAGATCCAATATTTTAGCCTTTTCTTGTAATTCAATGGCCTGCTCATTCCTATATTGAGCATATTGTTTTAAATATTGTACCCTTTTATAAGCTTGTAAAAAGTTATCCGAAGACAAAATATACATCAACTTACTTTGATTAGATTTACTTTGATAGCTTTTTACTATAATTTGGGCATAGTCTTGTTTTAAAACTTCAATTTCTTTTTGCAGTTTAGTGATTTCAGCTTGCTTTTGATTAATGGATCTATTGGTTGCTTGTATTTGCTGCTGAACATTCTTAATCAAAGCTTGATTTAGAGAAATCTTGCGATTATACTCTTGGATTTCGGATAATATATTTCTTTCCTTAGTTTGCTCTACCTGTAATAGCTTTTGCACAGACTTAATTTCAATTAAGATCTGTTGCTTTTTGCGCTCAAGTTGAGCTTGGGTTTGTTGAGCATAAACCCCAAGAGTACATAAACTAAGAAGTAGAGTAATATAAATAGATCTCATGAAAATAGACTTAATTGAAAGTTATACGCGTATATCCTTTAGGAACATTATAGTGTAAATTAATTTGTTCATTAAAAGAAACCTTGTCGTAACGTAGGTCCAAATTTATAACTTTTTCTTGTTGTGCTTGTATATTAATTTGATTTGGAGCAGTATATTTTCCAATTTTCTTATAAGAATCATAATTAATAGTAACGATTCTCTGATTTTCTGGTTCTATTATTTGTTCTTTTTTAAGTAATGCGTTTTTATCTTCAAAGAAGTAATTTGATGCATTACCATTATCTTCTATAGAAGATACTTTATGCCATCCTTTTTCAATAGAGGATTGGAGTACTTCTTGCTTATTATAGCTATCTAGGACTTGTCCTAAGAAAAGATTTTGAAGGCGATTAAAATTAAGCTCCGTCCCTAACCATGTATTTAATATGGAATAATCCCCATCGAAGTATACCTTATTAATTTTATCATAGTATTGGATTTGATCTGGATTGATCAAAGCTTTAGCAACTGGAAAACCAAGAAAACGAATATCAAGTAGGATATTTCTATCCTTCTCAATGGCTATATCAAGAGTGAATCTCTGGTTCTTAGTTCCATCTTGTTGATAGTTGGCAGTCGTTCTAATTAATGCTGTATCAAATGCTTGTGCATTTTTAGCATGTTCATTTAAAACCTTTAAGGCAGTTTTATTATGAGTAGCATCTTTTTCAACAATATCGTATATAGCTTTATCTTTTTTACAGCTAGCCAATAAGGTTAGGCAAAAAAGAAAGAAAATTATTTTCTTTTGCATTTTTCTTACATTTTATTTACCATGAAATATAGCTAAAAAAAATCCGTTTCAAATAATTTTAAAACGGATTTAAGAATTTCTTATTTAAGAACGCTGTAATCTCCTATACTTATATCAGAGTGTTGTGCGTTATAATTCACGTGATTTCCAATCATTGCATTGTCTAAAGTAGCATTGCTAATGGTAGAGTTAGTTTGAATTAAACTATTTTTAATCGTTGAATTTTCAATTTTAGTGTTTTCACCAAGAGAAACATTTGGACCAATAGTAGAGTTAATTAGAACTACATTATCTCCAATGTAACATGGAGCAATAATAGTACTATTTTCCAATTGGATATCTTTAGAGATATAATTTAGATTTTCTTTTTCTAAAAACTCTAACATTCTGTTATTTGTATCCACTGTTGCATCTTTATTTCCACAATCCATCCAATGGTCAACTTTACCAGGAACAAAGATTTGACCTTTTAACTTCATGTTTTCAAGTGCATCAGTTAATTGGTATTCTCCACCTTTTATAATGTTATTGTCTAAAAGATACTCTAATTCACTTCTTAGGTTTTCTCCACTTTTAAAATAGTAGATACCAATTATGGCTAAATCAGAAACAAAGTCTTTTGGTTTTTCAACAAAATCTACGATTTGGTTTTGCTCATTTAGTTGAACAACTCCAAATGCACTAGGATCTTCTACTTGTTGTACCCAAATTACACTATCTGCTTTTGTATCTAAATTAAAGTCTGCTCTAAATAAAGTGTCCGCATAAGCAACAACAATTGGACCTACCATTGCTTCTTTAGCACAAAGGATAGCATGAGCTGTACCTAATGCTTCATTTTGGTAACATATAGTACCTTTAGCTCCTAAGTCATTTGCAATTTTGATCAAATCTTCTTCAACTTGTTTTCCAAAGCTTTCATGGATAATAAAAGCGATTTCATCAATTGGGTCATTTAAAACTTTTGCAATATCTTGTACTAAGTGGTGTACTATTGGTTTTCCTGCAATAGGAATTAATGGCTTAGGAACAGTTAAAGTATGAGGACGTAATCTAGATCCTCTTCCTGCCATTGGTACGATTATTTTCATTTTGTAATTTTTTTAGTATTTATTTTACACCAGTACTTCCGAATCCACCTTCTCCTCTTTGAGTTTGGCTTAATTCCTCTACTGGTACCCAAGTAGCTTGCTCAAAAGTTGCAATAACCATTTGGGCAATTCTTTCCCCATTCTCAATAGTAAATGAGTCATTGGATAGATTTACAAGAATCACGCCAATTTCACCACGATAATCTGCATCAATTGTACCTGGTGAATTTAAAAGAGTAATTCCATGTTTAGCAGCTAAACCACTTCTAGGTCTTATCTGTGCTTCATAACCTTCAGGTAACTCTAGGTATAATCCCGTTGGAATAATAGCTCTTTCTAATGGACCTAATGTTACTGCTTCCGCCAAGTTTGCTCTAAGATCCATTCCTGCGGACTGTGAAGTTTGATAATTTGGTAGTGGGTGTTGTGATTTATTAATTATTTTTACTGCTGTCATAAGTTGAGAATTAAATATCTAACAAATATAAAAAAGATATAAGCAACTAAAAAGAGTTATGCCCTTGTAATGAAAATTATATTGTTTTTACGCTTTAAGTTGTTGTATTTAGCTGTTTTCAAGCTAGAGTTCGTATTTTTGTTTTGTTAACTTTATGCTATGGAAGAAAAACAACCTAAGTGGTTCTCATTAGATGTTATACTCAATCGAGTAAAGGAAATCTTTGATTCTTCTATTTCCGGTAAAACCTTTTGGTTGAAGGTGGAAGTAGCTCAATTAAAAAAAGATAGACGCGGACACTATTATTTGGAGCTAGTAGAGAATAAACAAGGTGTTACATTAGCAAAGGCTAGGGCCACAATATGGAGGCAATCTGCTTTGGCTATTGAGGATAATCTAGGAGAAAAAAAAGATAGTATTCTTAAAGAAGGTGCTCAAATATTGTGTTTGGGTGAAGTTATTTTTAGTCCTATTTACGGATTATCTATCAATATTTTAGATATTGATTTGAGTTTTTCTTTAGGAGAAGTAGAACGTAAAAAACAACAAGCCATATTAACCTTGCAACAACAAGGGTTAATTGATTTAAATAAACAAGTTCCCCTACCAGTGGTTGTTCAAAAGATAGCTGTATTAGCCTCGGTGAATTCTGCTGGGTATATGGATTTTATCAATCAATTAGAAACAAACGAGTATAGTTTTTACTTTTCTATTAGCAGTTATGATACAAAAGTACAAGGAGATAGAGCTCACCTAGAAATCCTTGAAAAGCTGCATAGTATAAAAAAAAACCATTATGATGTGGTAGTTTTATTAAGAGGAGGAGGAGCAGCCATGGATTTAGATGTATTTAATAATTTAGCTCTTTCCAAGTGTATTGCTACCTTTCACACGCCTGTTTTTACAGCTATTGGACATCAAACCGATACAAGTGTGGTAGACTTTGTCGCTAACCATTCATTTAAAACTCCAAGCGCTGCAGGTGCATTTATCGTGGAGAGAAATTTTAAATACTGGATTAAAATGAAAGATTTGTTTTTTCAAATTAAACAGTACTATGGTAGTATTAAGGAACAGCAAAACTTTTTAATTTCTCAAAGAGCCCTTACCTTATCTAATTTAGGGAAATCTACTACAATAAAGAAAATGTCCCAGATAAATTCTTTGCAAAGTCAACTATCTTTGATGGTGAGAGAACCTGTTTTTAAACAAACTATTTCTTTAGAATCTATTGCTCAACAAGTAGGGGGTATTGCGAAAGCTTCTTGTACAGAGCAACTGCAGCACTTAATACAAAAAAGCTCTAATATAGCTTTGTTTACTAGTAGTACTAGAAAATCCGCCGAATATCAGTTAACTAACCAACAGGAGTTATTGGGGTTCTATGCCAAGAGTTTATTGAAGAAAAATCAAATACAGCAGGATCAAAATAGCCAAATGCTACAAGCTTACGATTTAGAAAGTGTTCTTAAAAAGGGCTTTTCTATTGTTCGATTAAAAGATAAAATATTAACGAAAGATACTGTTTTGAAAATAGGTGACGTTTTAGAAATCCAAATCTTAGACAAAGCTTATTTAATTACCATTAAAGATTTTAAAGAGACGATATTATGGAAGAACTTACTTATGAAAAAGCCTCAAGAGAATTAGAGCTAATTCTAGGTCAACTTAAAGAAGATCAGGTTGGTATAGATGAATTAGCTACTAAAGTAGAGAGGGCCTCAGAGTTGATTGCGTTTTGCAAGAAAAAACTAATGGACACTGAAAAGAAAGTAGATCAGATTATTGACAAGTTAGAGATGTAATAAACCACAAGAGGTTAGCCCTATGAGCTAACCTCTTGTAGTTTATTTTAAGAAAAGTTGTTTTGGGTTCTTTGTGTAAAATCCCTTACATCATCCGAAGAAGGCAATTCGAATACTTCTAAATGGAAGTAATCTACTGCTGCTAAGACATGATCAAAAATATCGGCCATTACATTTTCATAAAACAGCCATAAGGTACTATTGGTAAACATATAAAGTTCCAATGGCAATCCATGTGGTGTGGGTTGTAGATGTCGAACCATGATAAAATATTCTTTGTGAATATTAGGATTTTGTTGGACATAGCGTAAAACATAAGCTCGAAATAATCCAATATTGGTAATTCTCCTACCATTAACAGGCATGGATTGATCTGCATGTGTGTCCGCATTATATTTCTCAATTTCCTGTTGCCTTTCCTCTATATAAGGTTTAAGGATTTGAATTTTCTTTAATTGCTCAATTTCATTTTCTTCTAAGAATCGGATAGAAGAAATCTTAATATTTATGCTGCGTTTTATCCTTCTACCACCTGAGTTTTGCATTCCTCTATAGTTTTTAAAGGAATCACTAATAAGTAAGTAGGTAGGAATGGTTGTAATGGTTTTATCAAAATTCTGTACTTTTACAGTACTTAGGTTTATTTCTAATACTGTACCATCAGCTCCAAACTTAGCCATTTCTATCCAATCTCCCACTCTAACCATGTCGTTGGTAGAAACTTGAATACTCGCTACAAAGCCCATAATGGTGTCTTTGAAAATAAGCATTAAAATGGCAGAAGCAGCTCCAATAGAGGCGAAGAAAGTATTGAGATCTTTACCTGTGATGCTAGAGAATATAATAATTACCGCAAAGGAATATATTATAATGGTTGCAACTTGGGAATAACTATCAATTGGCTTATCTGCTAGTTTTGGATTGGTTTTAGCATAATCTCTTATACTTTTTATTATAGAGCGTAGCATTGCAGTTACGGCTATAATGAAAAAGATATTTGTAATTACAATTGTAAAATGGGTTAAGCTTTTAAATCCTGTGAATATTATTGGAAATAGTATCCTAGCAAGGGTAATGGGTATTAAGTGGGTAAGATTATCAAGTACTTTGTTCTTTACTAAGATATCGTCAAATTGCGTTTTGGTTTTTGCAGCGAATTTCTTAACTATACTTATGATGATGTTTTTTAAGACATAATCTAAAACAAGCATGAAAAAGGTAAAAGACAATAGTAGAATAATGGTTGCAACTACCTGGGTTTCATATTTAGATAGTTGTAAAAAGGATAAACTTTCAAAAAACCAATAGTAGATTTTGTTGAACTCTGTTGGGTCCACCAGTTCGTTTATTTGTAAAGTTGAAAGTAATGGCGTAGACATATAATTAGTAGCTTAGCTCTTTTTAGTTTATTAAAAGATAGAATAAATTATACCTAATAATTACTTATTAGGTATAGGAATAAAAATAATACTTTAAACAAGGACTTTCTAATTAATGTTTTGTAACATTTGATTGATTTTGTCCAAGTTTGGCGTTAGAATAACTTCGATACGTCTGTTTTTTGCCTTGCCTTCTGTGGTAGTATTCTCGGCAATAGGGGCATACTGACTTCTAGCTGCTGCAGTTAAGTTCTTTTTATCTACTTGTTCATTTTTAGCGATAATTTCTACAATAGTAAGCGCTCGTTTTGAAGAAAGATCCCAGTTTGTTTTAACACCTTCTCCTAAGTTACCTAAAATTTTATCATTATCCGTATGTCCTTCGATTACTACAGTAATATCAGGATTTTGAGCTAATACTTTACTTAGTTCTTCTATAGCCTTTTGACCTTCTGTGTTGATAGACCAACTACCAGATTTAAATAAAAGTTTATTCTCCATAGAAACGTATACTCGCCCATTCTTTTGTTCAATGGTAAGCCCTCGTCCTTCGAAATCATTTAATGCGGCGGATAAATTATCACGTAAAAGGCGCATTTGAAGATCGTTTGCCTCGATGATACTTTCTAGGTCTTCTACGCGTTTTGATTTTTGTTCTAAATCGCTTTTGGCTTTAGCTAATCTAGCTGCCTCGGCCTCTAAAGACTCTTGGGAATACTTTTCTAAATTAGTGTAAGACATTTCTAAGTCTTTTAGACGATTTTTTGCAGCGGCGATTTCAGCATTTAGGTTTAGTCTTTCTTGCTGTAATTCTTTTAACTGGGCTGCTAAATCTCTTTTTATTTTTTCTAGATCATTATTGGAACTATTTAATAATTGAAGGTCATAATCTAGTTTTTGATTTTCTAGTTGCGCTTCTTTTAACTGACTATCTAGTTCGTTATATAACTTTCGTGTTACACAAGAGGAAAGAAAAGTAATACATACTAGACTTAAAGCAAAATATTTAATTCTCATGCTGTTGATTTTTTAAGGTTTAATTTGAACTACAATTGGGCAATGATCTGAATGCATAACAGATGGAAGTATACATGCATGCACTATACGCTCTTGCATTGGCTCGGCAACCATATTATAATCAATTCTCCATCCTTTATTGTTGTTACGTGCGTTTGCTCTATAAGTCCACCAACTATATTGGTGAGGCTCTTTATTAAACATACGGAAGCTATCAATAAAGCCATGATTGATAAATTTGTCTAGCCAAGCTCTTTCTTCTGGTAGGAAACCCGAGTTTTTTGCATTCCTAATAGGATCGTGAATATCAATGGCTTGGTGACATATATTGTAATCTCCACAGATGATTAAGTTTGGTATTTCTTTTTTTAATTCATTTATATAGTCGAAGAATGCGTCCATATATTGGTATTTGAAATCAAGTCTAGCAATATTACTAGCGGAAGGCAAGTATAGAGACATTACTGAAAAAGTATCATAATCTACCCTTAAGTTTCTTCCCTCAAAATCCATATAATCAATGCCTGTTCCGTAAACTACATTGTTAGGTTTGGTTTTACACAATATTGCTACTCCACTATATCCTGCTTTGTCAGCACTAAAATAATATTGGTGCTCATAACCTGCCTCGGATATTAAATCTGTGGGTATTTGTTCTGGTTTGGCTTTTATTTCTTGCAAACAAATAATATCAGCATCTTCTTCTACTAACCATTCTAATAAGCCTTTTTTTATTGCAGCTCTAATTCCATTTACATTGTAGGAAATAATTTTCATTTTATTGTTTGTTTTTTATTGTTTGCTCAAAAATATAAAAAATATAACTTAAAGTTTGTTATGTTAAGGTGGTTTTAATACAATATTTATTTTGTGATGAATCCTTTGGAAAAACCAGCTTTTTTGTTGAATTAAAAATAAAGGTTGTAGCTAAAGTTTTTAGTATATTTGTGGTACTTAATTTTAATATGAATGGGGTTAGTAACGGCTAAAGAAGTAGCAAAAGCAATTAATCTAGATAAGTACGGATTTTTAGGTACATTATCTGGTTGGATGTTAATGAAAGCGTTGAAAATAAGCACTTTAAATGAAATATATGATCGAAATAAACATTTAGATGATTTAGAATTTTTAAATGCTATTTTAGAAGAATTTCAAATTGAATTTGAAATCGACCCTGAAGAATTAAAGCGTTTACCTAAAAAGGGGCCTTATATTACTATTTCAAATCACCCATTAGGGGGCATCGATGGTATTTTACTTCTAAAGTTAATGCTAGAGCATGATCCAGAATTTAAGATTGTAGCCAACTTTTTATTGCATCGTATAGAGCCTTTAAAGCCTTATATAATGCCAGTAAATCCTTTTGAAAGTAATAAAGATTTAAAGTCTAGTGTAATCGGACTTAAGGACACTTTAAGACATTTAAGTGATGGAAAGCCTTTAGGTATTTTCCCTGCTGGTGAAGTTTCCACTTATAAAGATGATGAATTAATCGTAGATAAACCATGGGAAGAAGGAGCCATTAAGCTTATAAAGAAAGCCAATGTTCCAGTTATACCGATTTATTTTCACGCTCAAAATAGTAAGTTGTTTTATTTTTTATCTCAAATTAATCCAACTTTACGCACAGCCAAATTACCTTCCGAATTATTGACCCAGAAAAACAGGGTGATTAAAATTAGGATTGGTAGACCAATTTCTGTGGAGGAGCAAAATGAGCATTATGACCTAAAGGACTACGGTAACTTTTTGCGTTTTAAAACTTATTTATTATCTAATGCTTATAAAGGAGATGATAAAAAGTGGATCAAAGTTCCATCTTTTAGTTTTAAGTTACCTAAAACAATTAAAGATATTGCAGAACCAAGCTCTTCGGAGTTAATTCTTCAAGAAGTAAATAGCCTTAGAGAGGGGAATTCTCGTTTGCTAGAAAGTAAAAATTACGAAGTTTTCTTATGTAAGGCGGATAAAATCCCAACAATAATGAGGGAAATTGGTCGCTTACGTGAAATAACTTTCCGACAAGTAGGAGAGGGAACCAATAACTCCTTGGATTTAGATCGCTATGATAATTATTACCATCATATGTTTTTGTGGGATACCCAACAAAAGCAGATTTGTGGGGCTTATCGTATGGGATTAGGAGCTGAGATATATAAGAAGTATGGTATTAATGGATTTTATCTAAACGAATTATTCCGTTTTGAATCAGAGCTTTACCCAATGTTATCCGAATCCATTGAAATGGGACGTGCCTTTATAATTAAAGAGTACCAGCAAAAGCCAATGCCATTGTTTTTATTATGGAAAGGAATTGTGCATACTACCCTTCGTTATCCAGAGCATAAGTATTTAATTGGTGGAGTAAGTATAAGTAACCAATTTTCGGATTTTTCTAAGTCACTGATGATTGAATTTATGCGTTCTCATTATTTTGATCCTTATATTGCTCAGTATGTTACCCCAAAGATGGCTTATAAAGTAAATTTAAAGGACAACGAAAAGGATTTGATATTCAATGAGACCGAGTCAGATTTGAATAAATTTGATAAAATAATTGAAGATATTGAACCAGGGAAGCTTCGTGTACCTGTTTTAATAAAAAAGTACATAAAGCAAAACGCAAAGGTTATAGCTTTTAATGTAGACCCATTATTCAATAATGCGATAGATGGTTTAATGTACATCAAGATTTCAGATTTACCCGATAGTACTGTTAAGCCAGTTATGGAAGAATTTGAAGCAGAAATTGAAAGACAAAATAAGCAGGAATAGATAGAAAATAAAAATCCCTTCTAACAGATTAAAGTAGACATGCCCCAAAAAGTTAGACACTTTTTGGGGCATTTTTTATGAGTAAAAAACAGATATATAATTATGAATTTAAGTTGCGTTTAGTAACTATAATTTCAAATGGGGAGAATAGTATAAAAGGG
>NZ_JBTXLR010000016.1:0-67130 GCF_054871685.1 Myroides sp. LJL116 | reverse complement strand
CTGTAAGAGAAGCTACTAGAAAATGGACTATGCCAGTAAGAAACTGGGGAATAATATTAGACCAATTTATGATCCTATATAAAGATAGGGTTAGACTTTAAACAAAACCTAACCCAAGCTTATTTTTTGAACTTACACACTTAAAGATACAGTGCCATGAACCGACACAGAAATCCAATTGGCACAAATTAAACCGGAATTGGTGCCATTTTAAAAGGCTTAAACGAGGTTATATATTTTAGTTTTTACGTCAAAAATGGAGTTGTGCACAGTTACATAGGTTAGGTGTAGTTTTATTAATCTTTCATTCTGTTTTTCAAATCCATTTCTGCTCCTAGAATTCTTTCAATTTCGATTTTTTGAAGATTCAAAATTCTGTAAAAAATAATATGTTTTTTAGCTACAAAGCCGAATATCGTAGAATCGATTTCTTTGTAATTCTTTCCAATATTGGGGTTTTCAGAAATTATCTCACAATATTCAATTATTTCGTTGTAATATTTATCAGCTTGGGTTTCAGACCCAAATTCAAATGTGTATTCTTAAATTTTAGAAAGGTCTTCTACGGCTTTGTTAGTAAAGAAATATTTAGCCATTATTTTTCATTTTGGCTTTAAGTGTTTCTAAATGCTTTATAGGATTAAAATCTTTCGCAATTCCACTTTCAATTCCTTCTTGTATTGCATTTTTTAAAATTTGAACTTTATTTTCTTCTTCTACTAATAATCTCAATCCAGCACGAATTACTTCACTAGCATTTTTATATCTTCCTTGAGTCACTTTTGTATCAACAAAATCCTCAAAATAATTTCCTAAAGAAACAGATGTATTACGTCCCATTTTATTTAGTTTTTAATTTACTTACTCATAGTTACCAAAATTTAATAACATTTGCAAGTTTAAATTTTTCGACGCATTTTTTTAAAATTATACCTAACGTTTTGGGTATTGCCGAAGGCGGGGAATTTATGGCTGAAAGCTTAGATTCAGAACCGAGGTGAGCCAAAATGATTTTTTATGACTTAAATTTACAAAACAAAAACTAATAGGATTCGTTTTTGGCCAATAAGTAGGATAGAACTTTGAATTTAGCACTTTAGCTAAAGGTGTACCGCCTATAAAAGAGTTGAAATCACTACAAAGATTGCTGATTGAAAGATGTAAGAAAATTACTGATTTTGATTTTATAAATAGTTTAAAAGAAAAAATTGATGTAAAACTTATTCCATAAAAAACTCAAAAGATAATAGAAAACCGCTTTGTTTAAGTCGGTTTTTGTGTCAAAAAAAAGTAAAAAAAAAGGCAAATAAAGATGTTGTCGAAGGGCATGGAGCATCGAAGGGTAAAAGACTAGAGTGTTATTAAAAATAAAGCTACAAATTAGGTATAGTGGTTTAATAAAGGAAATTTTATCGTTCCAAGAGAGAACTTCGATGTACTCCCTAGAGTCAAGTGGTAACTTTAATATAATTGAAAGAGTGTGGGGCAGATTGGCCTTTTGAAGAAGAATGTTTTTAAATTGAAGGCCGGGATCAAAGAAGGACTCAACAGCAGATGATAGCATTGCAACAAGAAAGAAGAAAAGAATTTAATGATGGTACATATACATGTGCTACAAGAAAAAAATAAAATATGTACAAATTAACACAGAAACAGTCTAATGAATTATCTATCATAGATATTAAGGATGGCAATTCGCGTATATTTAATTATTTTATCAATGATAAAGAAGATGGCGATTTTTTAAAGCATACAACCATAAGAGGATTTTCGCAAAAAGGAAATAGTGATTCTTTATTACTTAGTTTAGATTTTTTAGAAGCTTCCATAAATATTCCTATTTTTTCCGCTAGATTTAAAGAGTACTTTGAAGATATTTTACGAGATGAAGTTCAATTTTTTCCAATAGAAATTTTTTTGAACAATCAAAGTTATAGTTTTTATCTATGTAGGATAAAGAAGTATGTAGACCTTATAAATAAAGAGACTTCAAGATTCAGAAAAATGGCAGACGGTAGATTATTACCCACAAGAATAAAAGTAAAGCAAGGGATACTTGACGATTTTTATTTTGCTAGAGATAGTGAGTTTATGTCTTTATATGTTATTTCAGATAAAATGAAAAGTTTAATCCAGAAGCTTAATTTAAATATTGATTTTATAGAGATTTAGTTATGTTTTGTAGGAATACTAATAAAGTGTTTCTTCTATATGTAAGTGAATAATTAAACCTAAGAGAGTTAGTCTTTCTTAGGTTTTTTTGTATGCGGTAACCACAGATAAAATCATCACATGGGTATTTGAAAAGGGAAACTTCGCTGCTATGACTAGGATTAAAAAACAAAGAAGATACAGCATTAGGACAGTACAATTCGGTACTTCTTTATTGAGCTATAAGAATAGTGCTTCTTGACCCTCTTTATTTACCATGGGAATAACTTTGAAAGTCCTAAATCTATTGAGAAATAGCGCGTATATGTTTGTAAAAGCTTGATTTAAAGGTAGGTATGTTGTTTTTTTATTAAAACTATTTTCTATCAAAATCACCCAAGGGACACTTGAGTTCCGCAAGATGTAACCTATATATCATAAACAGAGAATCTACTTAAACTCAATTGGGTATAATTTTTTTGAATGTGTTAAAAAATTAACTTACGCTTGTTGTGATTAAAAATTGATTATTAATTAAAAAATTACTCAAAATGGATAGTTATCTTAAGTACATTTACTCGATTGTTTTGTTATTATTAATGTCATTCACAGCGAACGCGCAGGAATATTTACTAAAAGGAAGGGTTTTAAACCAGGAAAATGATCCTATTGAATATGTGCATATTACACTACTAGAAAATAATACTTTTATTAAAGACACTTTTACAGATAGTTTAGGTAACTATACAATAAGAGCTAAAGAAAACAAGTACGACTTACTTTTTAAGCATTACGGAGAACAACATACTATTAAAGGCATTTTATTGGTTCAAGACACCATACTAGATGAATACATACTAAACGAATCTGTACTATTAAATGAGATCGAAATTTCTTCCTATAGAAAACGGATAGAGCGAAAAACGGATAGATTAGTTTTTAATTTAGAAGATTCACCTGCCTCAATGGGTATGGATGCTCTTGAAGCATTATCAATTACCCCGATGTTGAATGTTAGTGAAAATGGTGTGTCAATAGTAGGAAAAAGTAATGTAGGAGTAATGATTAATGGTCGCATGATCAATTTATCAGCAGGAGTATTAGCTAACTACTTAAAAACAATTCGAAGTGAGAATATTAAATCCATAGAAGTGATTACAACTCCTCCGGCAAAATATGAAGCTCAAGGTAGTGGGGGACTGATAAATATAATTCTTAAGAAAGACGTTAATTCTGGGTTTAACGCTATGGCTTCCACTACTTTTATTCAAAGAAACTCACTGAGTAATTTATCTAATGTTTTAGTTAATTACTCTTCTAAAAAAATACAAGTTTCTACTATGCTGGGCTATGCTAAGCAGAAGAAACAACCAAGAGACTTTTCACATTATTATTTTGATAATTCAAATCAAATGATGGAATCTTCTAACAAGGATAATAAAATGGAAAATCCTTTAATGAACGTAAAAATTAATTATAATTTAAGCGAAAGATCCACCATTGGTCTGATACTAGACATTGGAAAGCAAGATGCTTCCTCAAAAGCTTTAAACGGAATAAACCAAGATAATAATTTAGGAAACAGATTCTATGATTATAAAAGGAATCTTAAATATAATTATAAAACTAGCAATATATATTTTGATCAGAAATTAGGAGCTAAAGACAATCTATTGTCTTTTTCTTTTAACTACTTTGATAGGCACTCTGATGACAATGGAGCTACTGTAAATCAAAACAACGAGAGAGATGGTATCCATACCTTATCTGAATTTTCCTTCAAAATATATACTGGTCAAGTAGATTTATCCTTGCCTTATGAAAAATTCACTATTGAATCTGGAGTCAAATATGCAAGTTTTAATAATGATTCCAATACTAGTTATTTAATATTACCCGAATTATATGATGCTGGTAATTTCAAATATAAGGAAGACAATTTTGCTCTTTATGCTAGTATTGAAAATAAGTGGTCAGCTAAATTTAGAAGTAAATTTGGATTAAGATATGAGTTATCTGATATACATTTAAAATCTCTAAATAGCGATTTTAGCTATGATAATCTTTTCCCTTCCTTACATTTAAAATATGCTATTAATGAAGATAATATTCTTTCATTAGGTTATTCCAAGCGTATTGATAGACCAAGTAGTGAGAATTATAATCCTTTTAAAAAATATAGTAATCCATATACTTACACAATAGGTAATCCAATAATAAAGCCATACTACTCACATAATTATGACTTAAGCTATACTTTAAACAATAATTTTAATGTTCGTTTGTATAGTACAATAAGAAAAGATGTGATTGGAAGTTTTTTTTATAAATCTGCAGAGGATATCATGGTAAAAACCTATGATAATTTATACAATGCATCCTCTTATGGAATTGATTTATCCTACACATTTTTGATTTATAAGAAACTACAGATATACTCTTCATGGAATACATATTACAATCAAACCAAATCAAATAACGGACTTGTTCCAAGAAATAGTGGATGGGCTAATTACCTTTACTTAAATGGTAATTTAAAATTAGTAAAAAGTGGAAATATACAATTATCCACTTCTTATTGGCATTATTTTCCAAGACATGAAGATAATTTATATTGGAATAATAGAAGTAATCTATCTACTTCTGTAAAATTCTTTCTACTATCAAGATCTCTTCAAATCAATATAATTGCAAGAGATATTTTAAATCAAGATAGAGCAAAATTCACTAGCTACATCAATGGGGGTTATCAGAATGTAAACAACTACTTTCAAAATAGAGATTTTAGAATTTCTCTACTTTATGCATTTGGTAATAAAAAAATACGAAGTAATAACAAACAAATTAAACTGGAAGAAAAATACAGAATCAGTGAATAAGACGAAAAAGGAAGCAAGGTGGAAATAGAGGTAATATCAATAAAATTAAAATGTTATGAGGAAATAAGAAATATGCATAACTTTTCATTTTGAACGATTTTTAGCTTTACAAATGAACGATTAGAACACTAAAACTCAAAACACATTAAGTGTAATATTAAATGCGTGGCTTTGCCATACTTTTATTGCCTCTTTTTATTGCCCCTTTGGAGTGGAAAGAGCTAAAAAAACCGCTCCAGTGTGTGGAGCGGTTTTAATTTTATATTATCCGAATGCCATTTTTAGAAAATTATTTATAGCTTCATATCCTGCATTTAACATTTTGGGAACTATTTTTATTTCAGCATCGTTTAATGGTCTTACTTCTTGGTCGCCTTTAAATAATTTGCCTGCGATGTTGTGATACTGAAGATTATTGCTTTCTTCAATTGTCAATTTTTGGCTTCCAATAATTTCCCATTCGCCTTTTTTTAGCTTTGTAATGTCTGTATAAAATACACTAATTAATCCAGTAAAAATCTGCACAGAAATATTTTTGGCAATATCTATTATTTCTAAGGCTTCTGCTTTTGTATCAACTAATTTGTCTTTTACAATAAATGAAAAAGCATTCTTTGTCTTTTTTGAAATCCACAATGTTTTACAAACAGCATATTTATCTTGATATGGTATAAGAAATACATCGCCAATTTCTAGTGTAATATTCTTCATAATTTTATAAACCTAATTTTGTTATTGTTTGTTGCCGAATTGCATCTACATGCTCTTGGTTAATGCCTACAATGTCATATTTACTAGCATTAGGATTTAGATCTGCTCCAAAAATTAAACAAAGTACTCCAGTAAAAATAAGTGACTTAAAACTCTGCGTACTTCACTGAAGTAAGTAAAGCTAGTAATTTTTCTTGGTCTTAATGATATTTTTTATAGGGGGGTAAGTAAATGGATATGATTATAAAAAAATATAAAGTAGATCTTACCAAAACATCTAACTTTAAAGGGATAATAATTCTATTTGATTACCTTGAAGAAGGTCTTGACTATGCTCAACAAAATAACATTAAAGATGTTTGTATTCGTACCGATATAAATGATAACCAAAAAAAGACTGTAAATTTTGAGTTTTTAAAAGGTAGAGATTTTATTGAAATTTTTCATTGGTTAGTTCCTCTTTCAAAAAAATCTAACATGGGGGGTGTGCTATTTATCCAACTTAAAGAATTTACGTTGGACAGTATTTTAAAGTTTTTTTATTTTTAAATATTTATAATATTTGCATAAATTTTAACAATAAAAATAAAAGTAAAAAAGGGCTTCTAAAAGCAAGTATGTATATAGGATAGTACATATATTTTTTTACTTTATTTGGACATTATTTAATACTTATGGGATTTGTATTCATTTGGCAATTATTAATGATTGCTATTATCATACTAATGATATATACACTTTTTTAATTATAAAATCACCTATAAATGCAAATAGTAAGATTTTACTTATACTTTTAGTCTTAGTATTTCCATTTTTTGGTAGTATATGGTATTTATTAAGTGAGAGGAAAAAGAGTTAGGGACTATTTCTAAAAGAGCACCAAAAAATTAGACAAAGTACAATAGTTAAAACAAGTGACTTAAAACTCTGCGTACTTCACTGAAGTAAGTAAAGCTAATAATTTTTCTTGGTCTTAATGATGTTTTTTATAGGGGTAGTTAAATAGATATAATTATGGAAAAATATAAAGTAAATCTTACCGAAACATCTAGCTTTAAAGGGATAACAATTCTATTTGATTACCTTGAAGAAGGTCTTGACTATGCTCAACAAAATAAGATTAAAGATGTTTGTATTCGTACCGATATAAATGACAACCAAAAAAAGACTGTAAATTTTGAGTTTTTAAAAGGTAGAGATTTTGTTGAAACTTTTCATTGGTTAGTTCCTCTTTCAAAAAAATCTAACATGGAGGGTTTATACTATTTATCCAACTTAAAGAATTTACGTTGGGATTTTGATTCCACTGACCTTTCTAATTTTCCAAAGCTTGAAAATCTTACTATTGGCTATTACCCAAAGGTTACAGGGTGGGAAAGTCTAAAATTATTAAACCGATTAATAATAGTAGGCGTGGAAGCAGAAAATTTATCTTTTCTAAGTAGAACGCAGAATTTAGAATACTTACGCATTATAAAAGGAAAGTTTACTACAATCAGAGGTCTGGAAGAATGTGATAAGCTCAAAACCATATTTATTCAAAGTTGTAATTCTTTAGTTCAGGTAAAACAAACATTAGAGCAAATGAAGAACATGGAAAATCTATTATTAGAAAAATGTAAAAATGTAGATTTGAAAGACATCGAATTAATAGGATTAAAGAATATATCCATCATCTAAGTGGATCATCTCTAATTTCTATACCATTTAAGTTTTATACACTAGAGGTGTAATAAAGCACTGTTACTAGTAGGAGTTTAAGAATAAGTACGCTTTTAAATCTTTATGGGACTTATAGAGTACATTCTATTATAGAATTACTTTATATGCATCATTTAGTCTTGGGAATTTTCCATCATCTATATTTTTGGCTACAATTGCATCTCAAAAAATTATACCCTTCATTTAGAAGATTGGTTAGAAGAAGATTCGGTTGTTATCTCTAATTACTATGTAGTAATCAATACATTGAAAGAAGAATTAGAAAAAGGTGTTTTTTCTTGATTTGAATTTTGCAATGTAGAAGTAACTAAAGAGGTGTGTTTTGATAATAACTTTAAAAGCTCTGGGGCTCTCCCTTGCTTAAGGGGAATGGAAGTCATTGGGATTAAAGGACGGGATGATATCTATATGGATTCTTAAGAATTTTTGTGCTTTTTGAAAAATAATTACCAAGTTAATTATCTAGTAGTAAATCCAGAGCATGATAAAGAAATGGATGAATTCATTATGTCATTGATAAATAAAGACAGAAATAATAACAATAAATAAAGCAAACAAGATGTTGGAAATTATAAAAATGAGAAATGAATACCTCTTTGATTTGGGCTTGTCTTGGGCTAACACTTCAGAGGGAGGGGACTTATTTGATATAGTTAAACCTTGGGGAGAATTCCCCACTGAACGCGATAATGTAGCCTTTTTAGCATTAATACCAAGTAACCCTTGCGATTGTAGGTTTCCAGCTATAATAACTAACTTTAAAAGTATTTGTGCTCTTCAAATCCCTGTTAATTTCTTACCATTAACAAAAGAAATGTTGCCGCAAAATTTAAGATCATTAGTTCTATCCAACTTGGCTTTAAATGGTAGAATTACTAATGATTTAATTAAAGCAAATAAACATAATTGGTTAGAAACAAATATTCTAGAAAGTATGGAGTATCTAGAGATTAGAGATAATAGTGGAGGGGGATTATGGGGAGTTAATCACAATGTTTTTCCAAATTTAAAATGGTTAAGAGTAGGAATGATTAATTCAAGTATGTTGAAAATAATAAATCAATTTAGTCAATTGGAAGCTCTTCTAATAAATAATGTGGGCAAAACTAATGTCTTAGATTTCATTCCTAATTTGGATTTAAAGATTCTTGAAATAAAGAACCCTTTAAAAGGATTTGATTATAAAAAGATTAGCTCTTTTGAAAACTTAGAAATCATATGGATTTGGTCTATGAAAAAAGAGCAAATAGATTGTAAAATATTTAAGTGTTTTAAAAATTTAAAGGAGTTAGGATTACCTTATTGTCAGAGAATAAACAATGTAGAAGCCTTATTAGATATACCTAGTTTGGTAAGTTTACATATAGAAGATGCTCTTAATCTTCCGCAAGAAATAAAGAGCAAATTAGAAGCACAAATCCCCAATTGCAGTCTTTAATTTTATTTAGTATCGAATATCTTAAATAACACATTAGGAGCAATTGGAATGAAATTTAAAAAATATTTTTCAAATATAAGAGTGCAAAATATCTTGTTTTGCCAATAGTCTTCTTGGGCTTTTTGTTACATTACACTTTCATGAAATAGCGTTGCTTGTTGCTCAGTAGAGACAAAAGCCCCAAAAGATAAAGTATATAATTATTTTTGCATAAGTTGTGCGGTCTTGTTGCTCAAAATGCTGCATTTCTAATTGCCAAAAATTGTGTATTCTTATTTAGCCATTACAATAAAGGCTTTCTAATTGGGATTCAGTGTATTTCTTCTATTGCAATTATTAATTTTACTCCTCGTTTTTTTTAGGTGGAGTTAATTTAACGATTCTGTCAAAATCGCTTTCAAACAATTGGTCTTGTATAATTCTGTACTTCTCAAATTCAGTTTCAGCATGTGCTTTGGCTATTTCAGAAGTTACTTTGCCTGCGTTTTGTAACACTTCCCTGTCTGTAGCTTCTATGAATCTATTCAATCGACTTTCCCAATCTTCCATCGTCATCGGAATTTGTCTTATCGCCGTGTCTTCTGCAATATCTAAATAAGCCGAAACCAAACGTTGTAATTGTTGCATTTCGTTATCAGACAAATAATTTTTAGCCACACTAACATCAAATTTCTGAATTTTACCTTTTGGAGCATCTTGCCAAGTAGTTAATCCCATATTTTCCTTTTGATGATCGGCTCTATTTACAATAACTTCTGGTGCAGTTTGACCGTGTATTGCCCAGTGCAATTTGTTTTGAACTGTAGCAAAAAAGCGTTTCGTAGCTTGAGCAGTTACATCATAATCTATGGCAGTTGCATAAATATCAGTTATTTTTTGATAGAATTTACGTTCACTCAATCGAATTTCCCGTATGCGTTGAAGTTGTTCTTCAAAGTATTTTTTTCCCAGAATCGTACCGTCTTTTTTAAGGCGCTCATCATCCATTGTAAAACCTTTGATCGTAAACTCTTGCACAATTTGCGTTGCCCATTTACGAAATTGTACTGCACGTTCGGAATTCACTTTGTAACCAACGGCAATAATAGCAGAAAGATTGTAGTGTTGTGTGTTATAATTTTTTCCATCTTTAGCAGTTATTCGAAATTTTCGAATAACTGAACTTTCTTCCAACTCATTATCTGAAAATATTTTTTTGATATGATAATTGACAGTATGTGTTTCTATATTGTATAGCGCGCCCATCATTTTTTGCGTCAGCCAAATATTTTCGTCTGCATAAATCGCATCAACACCACCTTGGCCTGTTGCAGCAATAAAAGTTAAGTATTCTGCCGATGAGGAGCGAACTAAAGACTTTTTATTGTTTGTATCTTTCATTTTGTTGATGGTATTAAATTTAGCTGTTTTCTTTGAAAACGATAAGCTCGTATTTACAAAAGGTTAATAGTGAACCAAAATTACTTTTGTAATACCAAAGGTAACATTGTTTTCTCAAATAGCCACAAAACTTGATGGTTCAAAATTAAGGGAAATAGTAAAAGGTAAGTGGACCGATAAGCTTAATTAAGGTTGGATTCAGCATAATCAAAACCGCTTAAATCGAATCGGTTTTTTATTGCTGAATCATTGCTTGTAAATTATCTTTCATTTTTTTTATTTGTGAGGGTGAGGTCAATCACTTCTAGTATTCCCTGTTACTCATAATCAGTAAGTCTGGTACAGTGTGCTGTTCTTTTAGTTTTGGCATATCAAGAATTTTATTATATAAGGTCCATCTATTATCTAATTATTACAAATTCTTCACTTGCTTGTGGAAGATATAGTAGCACAGGGTAATCTGCAGCTCCAGAAGCTTTTCCTTCCCTTATTAATGGACTCCAATTATAAATATCCAGCCCATTGGCATTATTAAACACTGTTGTGTGTGTGTTTATTTTTAATGTAGCAAGTTTTCCATTTGCATAGATCTTTAACTCATAATTGTCTAATGGAATCATTGTATTTCTACAGTTGTTTTGGATATCTGTTTTATTTATCTCCTTAATACTCTGTAGTTTGCTTTGTGTAATGTAATCATACACAATTGTTTCTTCCAGCCTTTTTGCTGTGATTTTATTCCAAGATGCTCCATCACCACTATCTAGTATTTTGTGTAATTTTTCATGAAAAGTAATTACTTTTTTTTCCAATTCTTTTTTGTCCATCTGGGATAAATCTTGCCCATTATTCCATCCTTCTAGTTCGTAGGGAAGATCTGTTATATTTATTTCCCATTCTTGCTCAAAATAGGGTATATCCTGCTTTGGAGTTTCTAAAAGTAATGGGACAGTAGTATATTTCTTTATTTCACCAGTATTTCTGTCTTTGTTATAGTAGCCAAAAGATACTTTAGAGTTACTAATGTTTTCTAATTTAATATTTGTTTGGTCTAATTGCCAAAATGGGAAAAGCTTTAATTTTACTTTATATTTTCCATTTTTTAAAACATAGGGGTTAACTTCTATTGCAGCATTAGATCCTCTAGATTTTGATGAGGCTAAAATGTCATTAATATATAGTTCATAAGGAAGTTTTAATGCTAAATCAATAATGTAGTTGGTAGGATATTCCCCTTTTGTTTCTTGACTATTTTCTATCATAGATTTTCTTTGCGCTGCATTTTTTTCTGTACATGACAGCAGTAAGGAACTAAATAGCAAGAGGTATAGTAGTTGTTTCATTTTCTAATGTTAATTAATGACATAGTAAAATTCCTTTTGTGAATCTTTCTTGTTTGGTGTTATATAGCAGCTTTTTGATTTAAAGTATAAAACATAAAGCATGTCTTGTTCATTGTATACTCTTGTAAGTAACAAGCCTAGTTTTGCTTTAAGGGTACATTGACTTAACAAGGTTATTAAACCAAACTATTTCATATTTTCCTTTTGTGGGAGAATAGAAAATAATATCGTCCACTTGTACCATTTCTTTAGGTCCCTTTTTGTAGGTCCTTCTAAGTATACCTTCTCTAGAATTATAGCCATCTATGCGTCTTAAGGAAAGTAATTTTCCGTTTGTAGATATTTCTAGCCTATAGTCTTCCAAATTTAAAAGTTCTCTTGTTTTGCTATTTATAAAAGCCTCTTTATGTTTCAAATGCTTTAAAGCTTGTTCTTGTGAAAGATAACTGGATTGATATAGATTATACAGCCCTAATGAAAGATCGTTGATATATTTACTGCCTTGTTGATTTTCAAAGCTGTATTTTAAATTTTTATACCTTTGTAGTAGTTCTGCTTTAATAGCAACACTATCTCTTACATCTACAGTATTTCCAATTCTCCAGTCGGTTAATAAATAGGGTACTTTGGCTTTAAAATCACCAGAATAACTAATTTGTTTGACTTGTGAGTAATCCTTAGTAGGCAATTCATATTGAAAAACAACTTCAGGTTCTGTTAGTAGTCCATTTTGCCAATTGGTTTTTTCAATCGATAGGATAAAGGGAACATCCTTTTCCATGAAATTATTTTGTTTATTGTCCACTGTGTATCTAGGATAAATGAAAATTTCAATAGATTGCTTACCTGAATTGGGAATACAATTATTAATTTGGACTATATAATCCGAAGGATAAGCAGCATTTTTATTGGCAATTGGAATGCCATTTATCAAAATAGAAAAAGCATATGGTGATTCTACATGCACTTGATAGATAGGTTCATGATCGTAATTTTGTAGGTCTTGAATTTTTCTTTCTATACTACTATTTGCATCTTGTTGTCCCAAAGTTGGAAAGGCTATGCATAAGAGTAGTAAGAGTAAAATATTATGCATCATTTATTATGTTTTTTCTATACTGCCTAAAATTAGAAACTTTCTTTGAATAGTACGCTACAATAGGAGTTAGTATTTGTAAAAAAGGCTAAATTGCATAACTGTATCCAACTTTTTGGACTCCGTCCATGCGGATAGGAATCTTTTATTTTGAGGGCTAATCACATTTGAGCAAAGTACCTAATATTTATAGGTTGCAGATAGCTTTAGATATATGTTTTTCGGCTATAATTAACCTTCTATACCTAAGGCAGTATACTAAAGTAAAAAAAGAGAAGTTAGTAGATAAGAATAATAAATGATTTAAAATGCTAAGATATATTCTAGTTGTGTTTTCGGTTTTGTTTTGCTCTGTTTTTACTTCGTGTGATAGAAAACTAGAAGTGGTTAAATCTAATGTGACTACTAATTTATATCTGATAAAAAACACGAATGAGAATAATATCGAAGAAGTGAGAAATATGGTACAAACTATTGTAGATTCAACTCCTAAAAGAGATAGAATGGTAATTAGTTTTTATAAATACACCTCTGATTTTGGGCCATTTTTTAGAGGAACTTCTTATTTTATAAACAATAAAGAAGTGGAAGCAGGATTCGAAATTGAAAAATTAAGTGATCATTCACAGCAAAGAATAGCTAGATATATCCATATTACTAATGAAGATGGCGTATATAAAGATTTTTACTTCAGTAATGAATATGAATAGGAAATCATACAAATCATATAGGATAAAGGTTTGATTCCCTATAGAATTTTCAGTGAAAAGCTTTCTAAGTAATCGAAATCGATTTAAGATCTATACAGTGGTAGTGAATCAGGAAAACAGTTAGCTTAATTAAATCAGAAAATAAACAGACTATGAATAAGAATATTAAGGTCTCAATGCCTATTGAAATTCCAGATCTTAGGGATGATGTTGATATAGAGTCTATTGAAAAAGATTTAAATGCCTATTTAAAAACTCTCGTTCAAGATGTTAATATACAAGATTTGAATGATTGGCGACTTTTAATATCGGTAGTTTCTCGCTCAACGGATAAAATTGGAGTTTTTAAACGTGCAAAGCGATTTCCTTCCGATAAAGAGTTTGAGATTTCCATTTCTATTCCAATTCCTAATTGTGATCAGGCAAATTACGGTCTACAGCAAGTTAAGGATTGTTATTATATGCCAATAAACGATAAAAATTTTCATTCTTTAAATCCAAACTTTGAGCAGTATAGTAGTTTGTATGACTATATTCTTACAAGCTCAAGGAAAGCGATAAATTTGGCATTTACTCAAGGATTCACTTGTAATGGGAAAAAGATTATTTTGAAAAAGTAAAAGGATAGAAATGTTATTATCTAGAGTAGGGACGTTTTTAAATGATGAAAGACAAAGATAACAGACAAGCTAAGGAAGCATGAGAATCAGTGTATACTTTTTTATTGCTAACTATAGGCCTCTGCTTGTCTTGATTTGACAGGGATTTATATAGGCTTTGGAAATGGATTAGCAATAAATAGTTTAATAAAATGGAAACAGTAAAAAATATAATTGATTCAAGTAATTATCAAAACTTACTTAACAGTATAAATAAAAGGACAAAGATTAAAATTTATGAACACTATCGAGATACAGTTGCTGCTCGTGACCAAGAAAAGCTGAAAATGGCGCATTTGTCAGGGGATCAGGCAGTAAGCTTACTTGGAAGTGATGAAGATATTTTTACCGAGTTTGTTTTATTAAAACTACAAAAGTTTGAAAATGCTATAATTGATCAGCAGTATCCACTTGGGGAAGAACCCGAACAAGAAAATGATAATGAAACAGTGCTGGGATATTCTAAAGGTTTTTTACTACTATATCTAATAGAATATTTTTTGCTTAAAACGAATCCCTCTGAATTAGGACCTTATCTGAAAGCTATTCGCGTTGGCAATGCTAAGAAATATGAAAGAGAATTAAAAGAAATTTATAGTAAGATTTAAAACCCAAACCATATCTGTAGAACTGATTTATTTTAGTTTTATAGTGGGTACTTTGAAAAGGGGTAATTAAGGTTCTTGAAGGGCTATTTTTACTTCACTATAACTATTTACTGAAAGAATGGAACAACAAAAATTTAAAAGGTCCAGTAAAATACGTAGGAAAGCCGCTTTTTTAATAGATCACTTTATTATAGTATTTCCAATACTTGTAGTTTTATTGATACTTTTTTGGAACGAATTAATCGATGTAAATAATTTAACTGAGGTCTTACGAACGCTAGTTTATGGCTTAATAATTGGCATGGTCCTTTATTTTTTTAAAGATTTATATAAGGGAGTAAGTTTAGGAAAGTGGATTATGGGTATTATGGTTCGTGATGAAAGCAACCCTAATAAAGTACCTTCTTTACCTAGGCTCTTTTTGCGTAATCTATTTCTTATTTTAGGTCCAATAGAGTACTTGATATGGATTAGTAGTCAACAAAATAAGAGGTTAGGAGATAGGGTTACAAATGTGGCAGTGTTAAACAATCCTATTAAAGCTCCACTAACTTCTCGTATTATTACCTTAGTTAGTATTGTAGTAGTATTTTTTGCTTTTTTATTTTTTACAACTAGTATTTCCATGAAGCAAACGGATGCTTACTTATTGGCAATCGATGAAATACAAAGTAATGAGCAATTAAACAAGGAAATAGGAACAATAGTTGGTTATGGTAAAGTTCCTTTAGGATATATTACAGCTGAAAAGGAACAGGGTACAGCTCTATTGGTAATCAAAGCCGTTGGAGAAAAAACAAGTCGAACTATTATTGTGTCATTAGAAAAGCATCCCTCTGGTCAATGGCGATTAATTGAGATGCATAGAGTAGATGGAACTATTCTATATCCTGTAAAGGATTAGTTACCTAGGGGGGATCTATGCATTTTTAATTATTATCATACACTATGTAGATATTTGGTTTATTTTTAACTATCTGAGTTGTACTTACTTGTATTGAATATGAGAAGTTCGTTTGGGTGCTACCTTATTTGTAAGCCAAGTCGCAGTGACTTTCTACTATATGATTTAGAATTATATTTCTATTTTTCTTGTATAGTTGATTGTTCAATAGTAGATTTAAAAATAACAGATTATAAGTAAGAAGATGAATAAGATAAAGTATATAGAAACAGAGCGATTAATTCTAAGGCATTTTACAAAACAAGATGCTCACGCTTTGCTCTTAATTTTAGGGGATAAGGAAGTGAATAGATTTTTGCCTATGTTTCTATTAGAAAGTATCCAGGATGCTAAAGAATACCTACAAGAAAAATATCTTGATCAGTATGATAAGCAACAGGGGTTACACTTAGCTATATGTTTGAAGGGGGATAATATTCCCATTGGATATATCAATATAAGCCCTGAAGATAGTCACGATTTAGGATATGGACTTCGAAAAGATTATTGGGGCAAGGGTATTTGTACCGAAGCATGCTTAGCAGTACTGGATAGGTTAAAACAAACCGATATTGCTTATATTACAGCTACACATGATGTACATAATGCAGCAAGTGCAAAAGTAATGCAGAATATAGGTATGCACTACCAATACACTTATCAAGAATTGTGGCAACCTAAAAACATTCAGGTTATTTTTAGAATGTATCAGCTTAACTTCGATGATCAAAAAGATAGAGTTTATCAGAAATATTGGGAGTTATATCCCAATCATTACATAGAGTCACTTTAATAAGACAATTGAAAAGTTAGTTGTTATCTGGGTCTAGTGTAGGATAGTTGTAACTTTTAATTCCGATTTTGACAGGAATTCAGACAATTGGCCTTTATTGTAAGTCAACACTTTGTTTTAAAAGCATCTTCCGTTTTTAAGACAAGGCAGCTATATAGATGATAATCTAAAGGCATTTTGGGGATGTGGAGAGTATGGAAGTGTATGGATGAACCAGAAAGAAATAGGGATATTCAAATGAAATAATCACATAAAGGCTTTAGTAAGTACAAAATTCATAATCAATTAGTAAGTGTGACTTTCGCAAAGCATAAATGAAATATCAAAATAATATAAATGAAATTTGCCGCTCATATAAAGACTATAGTAGTACTCTTATCTGTGTTATGTTTTTCATGTAATTCCGTGAAGTACTATGAATATTATGTTCAAGGAGACTCAATTATAGATTTTTCTAGTTACTGTACTTTAGAGGTAACTGGTAAAAAAATCATTTATAGGTCTTCAACTTTTAATATTCCAAATTCTAATAAAGAATGGCTTCCTTTTCTGTATATAGAATTGGATAATAAATATGAAACAAATACTTTTAAAATAGGTGATTTTAACAAACTGATATTTTATGAATCTATTGTTAATATTGACGATATTACGGATGTAAAATATAGTAAATGTGAATTTTTTCAAGACTCCATTACTAGTGTTGATGGTAGTGAATGGTTTGGTCCCCTTGATGAAAAGGATAAAAATGAATTCCCTGGATATTATAAGAAAGGAAATTCTTATAGATTAAATGCAGAAGAGAAAGCAGACTGGGAATATCAGTTTGAAAATGGCTTTTTAAATGCAGTAGGACTATGGTTTCCTAAAGAGCTTAAAAGAACTAGAAAAATAGATTATTCTAAATTTAGTATAGATAAAGATTTAATTGATACAGTAGCAGATAGTATTAAAAATAGTAAGGTAGATAGAGTAGATACTTTTACTAAAATTAGATTAAAAAAATAAAATTTATTGAGTTATTGGTTTAGTTCCCGTTAATCCTATTTAAAGGGGCTGATTTTGCTTTAACCATCTTTACAATTGTAAATTATTATTAGATGAATTAAGGAGTAATACCTTATATGTTAAGTGAAAGGGGAATATATTATTGCTATCCCATATATAGATGTACTATAAAATATAGAAGAAATAAGTTGAGAAGTTTCACATCTTATTTTTTGTTCCATTTTTTTAAAGAATTATGAGTAAAAAGTTTCAAGAGGTCACGGATTATTTAGATAATTTACTGAGTCAAAATCCCCATTATGGTGGGCTCGCTTTTATAGTAGTTGGTGTTGTACTTTTATTTGCTTCCATTAAGGGGTACGGGTGGATGTATGAAGGTTCAGCAGCAAACGTATTTCATATCGCCTGGATTCGAAATGAATTCGGTGAATCTGCGGCAAAAGCAATTAATATATTTTTATCGGTTGTTATTATAATCGTTGGATTAGCCTTCTATTTTTTATGGCAATGATTTTTTAATATAATAAGCTGCAGTTAGTTATTCAGACCATTAAGACACGACACTGTATAGCTTTATAAGTATTTAAATTATTTAAAAATGTTAAAATAGTTCGTAAATTAGCCTCTTCACTCACAAATTTAAAAAATGAGAATCCCTCGTATCGCTATTATAATGGCGCTTTTACTACTGGGTACAGTAGTTACTGCTTGTACTTTGTTTGACCGGTCTAATTCCGCTTCAGATAAACTTACTACCTTAGATAAGCTCACTACTTTAGAAAGTTACCAAAAAGCATATCATGCGAATGAATTTGATCTTATTGTAGAGGATTATAGAAAAAATGATCATGGCACATGGAATGGTTTTCCATTAAATGGTGTTTATTTTTATGAAAAGTACTTTTACGGCAAACTGGATGTTTCAAGAAAAAATGCTGCGAAAGAACTAGTTGCCTATTTAGAGGAAAACTTTGGAGATGATCTGTTTATAAAACAGGACTACAGTGAGAGAGAGTATGAAGTAGTTACCCGCGATTTTGATCTTATTTTTAGTGTAGACGTAGAAGAAGAAGAAGAGATCGATGAAGATGCAAAAGGTGAATTAAGGATCAGATTTTACGAAGTGGTAGATAATCCTTTTGCGAATATATCGGATGAATTACCAGTAAATAAAAATGGAATTATATGTGTTTTGGAAGTTGAATCCTTTAATACGGTTGCAACAGTATCGATAGATGGTATCCCAATACTACCTAAAAATAAAGAAGGTAAATATTCTACGTATGAGACAATTCTACTTAATAAATACATTTTAAATCCACAGACGCCTATTGACCTTACTTTCTTACTAACTCCTGGTATTGATGATCAAGGCAATGTTATGGCAAAGATTCCTAAAAATTCTCACGCAAGTTTTTCGATTAAATATCTAGATAGTAATTGGAAAGAGCTAGAAACAATTGATTTATTTGATAATGGAGCTTGGGTGACCGATACCATTGTAGAAAATGGGCAAACACAATATTCTTCCTATTCTGGTACCAATGATTACACAAAAAAAGACATTCAATTTAACTATCAATTAGAAGTGCCAGTATCCTATGAGGTAACTGGATGGACTAATGGGAAAGATTTGCGTGAACAAAAAGATATAGAAAACCAAATCAAGCAGTTCTATAAAGAATATGCTGATTTAATTTTAGACAAAAATATCGACCAAATAACGGCGCTTTTGTATGATTCTACTTTAGAAAAGTACACCTATAATAATAATAGTAGCAATTTTAGGTCCTACCATGAATATGCTAATTTGCAAAATATGCTAGAAAGATCATTTAAAGTGGTAACGGCTAATCAAACCAAACTTCACTTGAGTAATAATGGGCAATTAGCTTACCTAGAAGCTCTAGATAAAACCTCTTATCTAAAGGCTGTTGGCTTAAAGTATGCAGAAAATATTTCTTTTCTGTTTTATATAGATAGTAATACAAACGAACTTAAAATTATCCGATGAGAATATATTTTCCAACCCTGGTATTTCTTTTAATTAGCCTATTTGCACAAGGACAGGTGGCATTAGAGGATTATAACAGCGCTAGTAGCAATGAAGAGTACATTGAAGTGCTGCAGAGTGACTTTGACTCCTTTAAAACCCTTGTTCGAATGTTTGAACGCAATGAGCAAGGATCTACGGGTTCTAAAGTGATGCCTTTGAAACTGAGCTTTAATCCTGAGGAATATCAAGCCTATATAGATGAAATCACGGAGCCAAATATTCGATTTACTGATGGTGTCTATAAAGGCTTTTTCACTATAGATCTACAAGATGATCCTTTTATTGATGGCTCACTAAAAGAGATCAAAGAGCCTATTTATTTGAAAAAGGTGTATTATTACGATGGTAGTGTACAAAACATAGAGGATCAAACCAACATTAATAGTCGCTTTAATTTAGAGTTGGGATTGCGAAAAGCGGTATCTAAAATAGACCTTGAGATAGATTTTTCAGCAATATCTAAAATAGACAGTCTTGTACTTCCTGCCAAATTACATCAAAAAGCAACCTATAATGGTGTAAATATAGAAGTGGTCGAAGTAAGCGATAAAAGCATATTGCTTAAAACATCCAACAAAAAATTGGATATTGATCAGGTGCAAGGGCAATTAAAAAATAAAGAACGACTAAGTAGCTATCAATCACAACGAACTGGTATGCATCCTGATCAATTTGAGGCTTTTTTAAAGCAATACTTAAAAGATGTTGAACAAGTTTTAGCTTTTGCAAAGAAAAATAGCAAACTTGAGTATACCGAGTTTAAAAAGGTCGTAGAAAATAAAATAAGTCAATTAGAGAAGAAATGGGACGATCAAGATAATAAGTCACAAGAAGCACGTTATTTGTATTATGCCTTTGGAGAACCTATTGATCAACTTGTGATGTATTTTAATAGTGAAATCTATGAGAAAAAGGTAACAAAGACCCTAGTAAATTACGATCCTAAAGATAGATTTATTGGCTACGATAAAGGCAAGGTAGTTGTCTATAATAAAGATTTAAAAGCCCTTAAAGAATTAACAAAAGAATACGCATCTATAAATAGCTATTTCTTTTCTAATGATCACCAATATTTTTATTTGGATGTTCATTTTGAAATGCAACCACTTACGTACTATAGTATAGAAGAGTTATTGAATGATTTTGTGCTAATACAAGAGGATGATGAGTCACCACAAGAGTTAGTGGATAGAAACAATACTAAAATAATGAAGGTAGATGACTATGAAGTAAGTGAGCAGTTTAATAATGCCTTAATTCGATCAGGTGACTCCTATTATGTACTTAGTAACAAGAGTGTTAAGCCTAAACACATTTCTAATGTAGATAAAGTTACTGTAGCTAACAAAGGATATTTTATTGTACAGAAAAAAGATAAATATGGCTTTGCAGATGCAGAAGGGAAAATCATTGTTCCTATTATGTATCAAGAAGTCATTGCTTTTTATGATAATGCGGATTTATCTCCTGCAGATGTGCTGTTTGGCGTAAAGCATAACAACAAATGGGGCTTTGTTGATGCCAATAATAAAACAGTTATTCCCTTTATATATAGTGAGATAGTGGGACCTTTTTCTTATGGAATTGCTCCAGTATCTTTAGATGATGTTGTAGGTCTTATTAACTTAAAAAATCAAAAAATATCCGAGTTCATTGACAGTGAATATTATAAATTGACACGTTTTGGAAAAAGAGAGATGAGTTTTAGTGATGGTACCTTTAACTATAAAGGAGAAAGAAAATAATTATCAACTTAGTAAACATTACATTGGTTACTAGGTAGATTTATTACTTTGAGATAATTATTAAATAATTCTACAAAGGATAATCATTGTAAGATGTTATAAGTAAAGAATTGATCCTAGTGGTACTTCCACTAGGGTGAAATTCTACTAGAGCAATGTAACAATGAATTTGTTCTTCATATAAAAAGTAACCATTATAGACATGCCCCAAAAAGTGCCTAACTTTTTGGGGCATGTCTATTTTATCCATCAAGTACAATATGATTTAGATGTAGCTTGTATCAAAGAAAAAATTGAGATTAGGAACGTCATTAAAACTTAAGTCTTCTCTTAAGTCTCTAGCATTTTTATTGGAAGATAAAATAAAATATTTAGGAAAGTTCCCAAATTGGGAAAACATTGATATGTTTGTGTAAACTGTTTTAATTGAGAGTAATAGCAATAAAAATAACACGTAGCTTTTGGGAAAAACACGCTGATAGTGAGCAGCAGTTAAAAGCATGGTTCCAAGAGTCAGAAAGAGCCACTTGGAAAGATGTTAATGAATTAAAAAGCGACTATCCAAGCGCAAGTATATTAAAAGACAATAGAATTTGTTTTAATATAAAAGGCAATCATTTTCGATGGATAGCTAAGATAAATTTTGTTCATGGGGTGATATGGATTCGTTTTATAGGAACCTACTCACAATATGATAGAATTAGTGCTAATACTATTTAAATTATGAAAGTGAAACCTATAAAATCAGAACAAGATTACGAACTAGCTTTAGGTAGGCTAGAGATTATTTTTGAGGCACTTCCTGGGACAGAAGAGAGTGATGAGTTGGAAATTTTAGCCATATTAATTGAAAAGTATGAAAAAGAAAACTTTCCTATTGATTTACCAGATCCTATTGAGTCCATTAAGTTTAGAATGGAGCAAATGGGATATACATAAAGTGATTTAGCAGAGATGATTGGTTTAAAAAGTAGAGCAAGTGAGATCTTAAGTAAAAAACGAAAATTACCTTTAGATATGATTCGCACCCTAAGCCAAAAGTTACATATTTCATCTGAAGTCTTGATTCAAGCATATTAAGTTATTTCCTTTTATAAAGTGATCTTCATTCAATTCTTGATAAATTGAACCGAATAGGGGGAGGTTCTCCCTAAAACATTAGAACCGATAAAGATTTTTAGATTTAGAGATATTCTACTACTTTTTTTAAAAACAATTATACTTATAATGCTTTTTAAGCTACATAAGAGATTCATCTAACTGTTGTATAAGCCTTTTGGCTGGTACTATTACTAATTTACGCTCTCGTTATAAGCCATTTTAGAACTTGCTATTTCTTACTTTTTTCCTTATTCCATCATCAAAAACAAAAAATTGATGCGTATTTTCAAGGATTTTGATTTGGTAGAGCAATTAGTTCAGGAATTCCAAGGATTTTACAGGCTTATGAACAAGATAGTTTACATTTTTCAGAAAACTTTTTAAGAGTTACATTGCCTTCAATGGAATTTTTAACTAGAAGCGAACAAGTTACCGAACAAGTTACCGAACAAGCTACCGAACAAGCTACCGAACAAGCTACCGAACAAGCTACAGTATTAATTTCACTAAGGATTGATAAGAAATATAGTACTGCTGAATTAATGGAACTTGTAGGTATAAAGCATCGTCCTACATTTTTATATAATTATTTACAACCAGCAATAGATGCAAGTTAATAGCTTTGTCTGTTCCTGATAAACCAACAAGTCCTAATCAAAGATATTATTTGAAAAAGAAGGAATAGCAGATGTCTTGTCCTTCTAGCTTAGTTTTCTGAGTATCTTCTCGTGCTATTATGGTATTTATAACAAAGCAAAAGACTATATAAGTTGTTAAAACACTAAAAGAGTTTTGAAGATCACTCCTTAATCTAGTGTTTATATTACAGTTAGGTAGATATTTTAGAGTAATAATGTGTGAGCAAAAATGTAACTTAAATTTTCGGATAGATAGAATAGTCTAATGTGCAATAATAAAATTTCAAAGTTTTGCACAAGGTCTTTTAATAGATATTAGTTTTGAATATTCTAATTTAATAGGCAGATTTAGTTCAGCAGCTTTTTTAAATTGTATTTTTTGCCTAAATTCATCTATAGTTAGGTAATTTAAGTCAGAATGCTCACGTTTTATATTGTACCAAGTTTCAATTTTTTGAAAAATTTCTTCTTCCATTTGTGTATTAATAAGAACTAAATTACCAAAAAATATTCTCCATTTTAAAGGATTTAATGAAGTTTTTAGCTAAGATATTATCCTAATTATTGGTTTTCTACTCCTGCTTCTAACCGAATCATATTACTCTAAATAGTTAGCATATTTATATTTTGCCTATTGTACCCCTTGATCAGAATGAAAGGTTATACTCCTTTTAAAAGACCTATTTTTATTAGCCATTGTAAATGTTGCTAGGGTTGGTTTTTCTGTTGACATACCTTTACTCAAACTCCACTTTATTACTTTTCTATATAGCAGATAGTCATTTTTTATTTATCTGTAACCGTTAGCGTTTTTGTTATTGTCTCTTTATTTTCCCTAAGTATTCTAGATGTTGAAAACTAGCTGATTATGCTTATATTTGATTTATTGAGTAAATTTTACTCAATAAATGTTGGAGCATAAAAATAAAGTATTATATTTGTTGAGTAATAAATACTCAGTGTTTCATTTTAAACGAAATCATTATGATTATATTAAACAACCAACCTATAATAACCCAGGAGTTTCCCAATAAAGAAACCAAAGTAAAAGACTTTGATGCGTTAATTCAGAAGGAGAATTTACTAGAGTTCACTTATACTTGTGACGGGGATCTAATTGAATTACTTTTTGTAAAGAAAAGGCTAGATCAAGATAACGTAAGTTGTAAGTTATGGATTAACTATATGCCATATAGTCGTATGGATCGTAAAATTGAAGGAGATTTATTCACCCTAAAATATATTTGCGAGTTTATAAATAGCTTGAATTTTCAAACCGTTTATGTTGTAGAGCCGCACTCTAGTATTACAATGGAGTTATTAAACAATAGCATTGCTATTTACCCGGCGCTTTCTTGGCTTCCAGAAGTGATGCAAAACCTTGGTTTTACAAAAGACGATCGTATTGTGTTCCCAGATAAAGGGGCAGCTACTCGCTACCAAGATGCAGGCTACCAGAACTATTGTGTTTTTGATAAAACGCGTAATCCTCAAACAGGGCGTATAGAAAATATGGTACTTAAAAAAGGAGATATTCCACAAGGAGCAAAGTGTATTATCGTAGATGACTTATGTTCTGCAGGTGGAACTTTTTTAAAGGCTGCACAGATCTTAAAACAAATGGGAGCAGGTCAAATTTTTCTTCTTGTAACTCATTGTGAGCCTAGGGTATTTAGCTCAAAACTATTAGAGGCAGATAGTGTTATAGAAAAAGTATTTACTAGTACTTCTATGATAAATACAGAACATCCAAAAATAGAGTATATACACATAAATCCGAAAAGCTATGTTTAAACCAGTAAGTAAAAACCCAATTCTTTGGACAGATGGTTACAAACTATGTCACAAAGATCAATACCCGGATAAAACAAGCTGGGTATACGAAACTTGGACACCAAGAATGTCTCGTATAAAAGATATTAAGCACGTTGTTTTTTATGGACTTCAAGGAGCATTAGCAGAAATGACTCACGCCTTTGACAGCTATTTCTTTAAACAGCCACTTGATAAGGTATTAGAAGAATACCAAGAAGCAATCCATGAAGTTTTTGCAGTGTCTAACCCTGAGTTTGCTAGAACACATTCTAGCAATCACATTGCAGCATTACATAAGTTAGGATATTTACCTATTAAAATTAAAGCATTGCCTGAAGGCTCAATGGTACCAATAGGAGTACCCATGTTTACCATAGAAAATACACATCCTGATTTTTTCTGGTTACCAGGATATTTAGAGACCCAACTATCTTCTTACATCTGGTTGCCAATGACCTCAGCTACTATTGCAGATCAGTATAAAAGGCTCTTGACTCAATTCGCAAAACTAACAGGTGATACTAGTAAGGTAATCCACCAGTGTGGGGATTTTTCTATGAGAGGTATGGGATCTCCAGAGGCAGCCTACAGAAGTGCAGGGGGACATTTACTTAGTTTTTCTGGTTCGGCAACTTTAAGTGTTAGGGAATATCTAAAAGCATACTATGGGGCTAATAAAGATGTGATGGGTTATACTCCTTCCACAGAGCACAGTGTAATGTGTTCCTATGGGCAGCAGGAAATAGAGGCCTTCAAACACCTCATTACAAAGGTATATCCTAGTGGTAATATTTCTATTGTATCGGATACCTATGATCTATGGCAGGTAGTAGATAATGTTTTGCCTGCTTTAAAAGAGCTTATTGTAAATCGAGATGGAAAAGTGATTATACGTCCTGATAGTGGTGATCCAATTTTAATTTTATGTGGAGATGTAAAGGCTGAATCAACTACTGTGCAAAAGGGAATAGTAGAGCGTTTATATGAGATTTTTGGAGGAAGCAAAAATGAAAAAGGTTTTATTGAACTAGATCCTCATATTGGTGTTGTTTACGGGGATTCCATTACGGTGGATCGTGCAAATAGTATCTGTCAAGGTTTAATGCAAAAAGGTTTTGCTACCACTAATGTTATTTTGGGAATCGGTTCCTATACTTATCAATATGTAACACGCGACACCTTTGGCTTTGCTTTAAAGGGAACTGCTGAAATAGTAGATGGTAAATTTAAAGCAATTCAAAAACGCCCAGCAACAGATACAGGAAATTTTAAAAAATCACAAAAGGGAATGGTAGCAGTTATTTGGCAAGACAATGAGTATAAACTCCTAGATGACTTAAACCCAGAGCTTGTGGCTCAATTAAAAGACCGTGATTTACTGCGCGATTTTTATATAGATGGGCAGTTTATGTATACCAATACTTTTGAGCAAATAAGAAGTAGATTATCAACCGAATCAAAAAGAATTTATGAGACAGAATCTAACTAAAAACTTTGTGATAGATCAGCAAAATGTTGAGCTATACGCCAATAAAATAGCAACTTGGATTGCCAATACAGTCAAAGAAAATAACCGTAAAGGAGTTGTTCTTGGTATGAGTGGTGGAATTGATTGTAGTTTAGTGGCTTGTTTGTGTCACTATGCAAACATTGATACACATTTAGTTATGATGCCTTATGGACTGGATATGGAACATACAAAAAGCACTGCACATTCGATGGAGTTAATAAACAAGTTCGGTTTTTCCTATGAGACCTATGATATTAAAGCTGCTGTAGATGCTCTTACTATTACATCCCAAGTAACCCTATCTTTGGCATCAGCGTCTAATATCACCCTAAGTAGAGCCAATATTCGACCAAGAGTACGTATGACCTATTTATATGAATTAGCTCAATTGGGAAGTCGCTTTGTTATTGGAACAGGAAATCTCTCCGAGCGTACAGTTGGTTACTTTACAAAGTGGGGGGATGGGGCTTTTGATTTAAACCCACTAGCTATGCTAACTAAAAAAGAAGTGTATATCTTATCGGAGTTTTTAAAGGTGCCAGAGGCTATCTTAAACAAAGAGCCATCTGCTGGATTATGGGAAGGACAAACCGATGAACAGGAGCTAGGGATGAGTTATGCTCAAATTGATTCTTTTATCTTAAGTGGAACTTCAGGGGATTTAGAAATAGATAAGTTAATTGAGCAGAGAATTTCACAGTCTAAACATAAATTGGAGCCTCAACTGATTTTCCTATCCTAATAATTTTAAAGTACAATTTTATGAAAACAACCTACCAAGACATAGTAAATATAGAAAATATAGCTTCTACAAAAAGCATAGAGGATATAACTCAGATTATTTCTCTAGCACAAAGAGAAGAATTATCCCCTGCCAAGACAGATACTAAGAGGGTGTTGCTTCTTGCTATTGACATACAAAATGATTTTATGCAAGACATTGGAAGTTTGGCTGTAGATGGGTCTAGAGGTGATGTAGAGCGATTAACCCGTTGGATATATACCAATATGGCTTCTTTAACCAAGGTGATGTGTAGCTTGGATTGTCATTCCATTATGCAAATATTCCATGCCAATTGGTGGATTAATTCTAATAAAGAGCATCCTTGTCCTTTTACTATTATTACCCATGAACAAGTTCAAAAGGGGGAGTGGTTACCAGTAAATGGAGAATTGCAAGCTAGTTTAGACTATTTAAAGAACTTAGAGTTAAACGGGCAAAAGCAATTGTGTATCTGGCCTTATCACTGCCTAGAGGGAACACAAGGAGCAAAACTAGAGAGTGAGTTTACAAAGATGTTGTATTTTCATTCTGCTGCTAGAAAAACATCTCCTAAGTTAGTGTATAAAGGTCAAAATCCATTTACGGAGATGTATGGTATCATCAAAGCCGAGTATGATGTAAAAGGGGAGGTTAATCAAGAGGTGTTGGATGAGATAGAATTATATGATCAGATATACATAGCTGGAGAGGCTTCAAGTCATTGTGTTTTAGCCTCTATAGAGCAGATTGTTACTTATTTTGGAAAAGATAGTGAGATAAACAAACGCATTACCATCTTAGAGGATTGTATGTCGCCAATTGTAGGGTTTAAAGAGTCTACTCAAGAGGCTTTTGAGCAACTTAGACAGCAGTATGGTATTCAAATTAAAAAATCTACTGAAGTAGTTATATAGAAAATGAATCAAAAAAAACAACAGTTTTGTTACGAGTACGCAAGGCCAGCAGTAAGTGTGGATTGCGTTATTTTTGGTTTTGATCAAAACCAATTGAAAGTACTATTAACTAAGCGTGCCATTGAGCCATATATAGGGAAAATGGCCTTTTGTGGAGGTTTTATCCAAGAAAACGAAACAGCCGAGCAATGTGCACGTAGAAAATTACTAGAAGAGGCAGGTCTTAGTGATATATTTTTAGAGCAATTATATACCTTCTCTGATGTAAAGCGAGATCCGCGTTTTAGAGTGATCAGTATAGCATATTATGCTTTAGTAGAGTCTACTCACTATGATCCAGTTGCTGGAGAAGGGATTGAATCTGTGCAGTGGTTTACTTTAACTGAGGCGAAAGATTTAGCCTTTGATCACAATGGTATTTTAGAGGTAGCCTTGCAACGATTAAGAGCCAAGATAAGGTATGAGCCTATTGGATTTGAGTTATTACCTGAACACTTTACTCTTCCAGAGCTACACAAATTGTATGAGACTATTTTAGAAAGGCCAATCGATCGTGGAAATTTCAGAAAGAAAATATTGAGCTTAGATGTATTAATTGATCATAGTGCAACCCAAGAGAATCGAAAAGCTAGAGAAGCTAAAATATATAGCTTTGATCCACTAAAGTACCAAGCTTTAAAAGTTAAAGGATGCTATTTTGAGATTTAATAAGAAAGTATAAATTATGGTTTATTTCCAAGTAACCAATTGTTATAGTAACCAATATGAGAATAACTCAATATTAGGCTTTATTTCAGGATGAATAGAGAATGTTTTCTAAGATAAATACTATGATTTAATGCCGATTTAATCTAGCGTTTGCTTTTAAAACGTTTGTTTTATTTTGATAAATAATCAATTGATTTACATTGTGTTAGTTTTGGAATAATTAGATTTACATTTAGAAAAAACATGTTTTGAAAGTAGATTTAACATAGATCGATTATTTTCATTTAAGTACACTAGGAGTAATATTACTTTTATGTTTTTCTTATATCAAAAGCTGGTTTTTAATTAATATATTTGTACTTATAAAACAACCAAAGAGACTAAATTAAATTTGCTTTTAGGTCTTTGTCTTCAACAGATAAATTTGATTGCTATGGATAAGAATGTTTCAGTGAAATTTAGTAATAAATCCGGTACAGTAAATGCAAATGTCACTTTGCTAAGTTTTAAAGAAAAGGATACTTTTATTGTTTATACCCCTCAATTAGATTTAAGTGGGTATGGAAGTACCTATGAGGATGCCTTAAAATCTTTTGAGACTTCTCTGGAAATGTTTTTAGATTATACTCTAAATAAAAAAACAGTACACAAGGTATTAATAGATTTAGGTTGGCATTTAATGAAAGGCTCTGAAAAAAAGCCTAAAAAAGTTTCCGCCCCTAGTTTAACTTCTTTGATATCTAAAAATGATTATCTAGCAGACTTATTGGATAAACAAAACCTCACTTCAACAAAGAGAGAAATAGCAATTCCTATTTAATATCTTTAAATGAATACTTATAAATTAAGCAATATTCCATTAAAAATGATGTGTTGGTTTATCAAACACAATGGATGTAAAGAAATTGGCTTTACAGGAGGACATAAAAAGTATGCTAGAAAAGATTTGAGTAGACCTATAATTATTCAAACTCATATTGATCCTGTGCCTGAATTTATAGTTATTCAGATTTTAAGACATTTGAAATTTAGTAAAAAGGACTTTCATAAATATATACAAGATAATTATTAGAATTTATAAAAAAAACAGCAAGAGAATGGAGTAAATAATTAATGGTTATGGCTTCTATTGTAGTTGTATTTTATTTAGAAAATTCTAAGAATAGCTTTTTGCTTTTAGAGTTTAAAACAAATCTTACCATCTTTTCTTTTTAATAGTTTCAATTTAGAGACCTAAGTGAAATTCAAAGCTTCCAATTAGATACCTCCCTTTAAATCCCTTGAGGGATTTTATGGAAGGTAAATTATTGGTTGTTTTTTAGCCTTTACTTTTCGGCTTAATAACCTGCAGAATAGTGAGGGCAGTAAAAGAGGCTAGTAGTATAATAGATACAAATATGCTATCGTTTTTTAAGATGTATTTTACAATAATAGAAATAAAAAACAGGATGGATAGTATTCTTTGAATTCTTTTTTTCATAACAAAAAGGCTAGCAAAAGTTAAGGGTGTAAGGTTTTAGCTTTTAAAAATATATGTACTTAGAAAGATAATGGCTTTACTACAATAAACAAAGAAGGTTCTAAATAAATGAAGGTTTTCTAAATAACTAAGAGAGCTTCTAAGATTACTTGGTAATGGTATACTTGTAGTTTAGGATTTTCGATACTATCTGTTAGAGTACCTATTATATCTTTTTCTATACTGAATTTTGAATAATCTATTTTTCTTGCTCTTTTAAGTTCTTTGGAAAACCATAAGGCAACAGCATTTAAATAAGGATTATCAAATTCCCCAGCTACTTTGTACTTTGTCTTTAAGTGGACGTGGCCATGGATCACATGGATGCATACTGTCTTTAGAGAATTGAACTTTACTATATTTTAGATCATCTATTTTAGGTGAGTTATCGATATTATTTCATCTGTTTTTATTCTATTTATTAACAGCATTTGTAAGGCTAATTATCTTTAAGCCTAGTATGTTTTGGGGTAACGAGGCTATCTACAGGGCTAAGTTCACATAAAGTTTATCTATAATGATAACCATTTTTATCTTGAATATAATTCTTTCTAAACACAGGCTTTGCTGTCTTGGCGTCAATTCCCTCTACGATTATGGACTTGGTAGAGTGGGGGTTGTGATAGAGATCATATAGCTTTGAAAGATCATAAACATGGTACTTATCTTTCCAGTAGTCATTTTTAATTTGCTCAAAAGAAGCGTAATCTTCTACGGGGATTCTATATTGGTAGCGGTAAAAATTGTTTTTATCTTTGGCTACCTTCTCACTTATAACCTTAAAGGTATTTACATCAGCACCTTGGATAACTTGATCATCATTATAAACTTGTTTATGGTCTTTTGCATAATACTGTTGCTTAGGTAGTAAGGTAAAGGTTTCTACATCAGCTGTCTCTATAATATTCCCATCTCGATAGATTACATGATCCTTATCTTTTGCGTAGTCTTGTGATAAGGCTTGAAATGTTTTTGGATCTACATTGGAGATTTTTTCTCCTCTAAAAAATACCGAATAGTCATCTTTGGCGTAATAATCATTGAAAATTTGCAAGGTTTTTGCATCGGCCTCTATTTGCCTTTTAATTTGACCGCTACTTTCGTTCCACTTCATATAATACACAGTATCTCCTTGTTTCTTATAACCTTTTGAACAACCCATAAAAAGGAAAAGCGCCAGGGCGAGAATTAATACGTATATCATCTTATTTTGTAAGTTTATTAGATGTGAAATTCTAAGTAGCATAGGAAAAAAAGGTTTAATGACTTAGGCTAAATAAAGTATAATCAAGGTGAAAAATGGATTTTAGACTCCAAGAAATACGTATTTATTTAGTATATAAATCTAAGAAAAAAATAGATGTCATTGCTCTTTTTTGATGTAAACAAATTCTTTAGTGTTCGTTTACTTTTAAATAAAGGGCTTGTAGGTAGGACAATGGTAAGCTAATGACTTTTTTTTAAATTTTACAAACCTCAGATAATGACTATCTATCTTTTAAAAGATGCAGTAAAAATTAAGCGATGCAGCTAGTGATTATTCTGTATTAGATATATATTGACCTATAGATGTTAGGGTAATCACAGATAGTACAAATACTATAAAATTACATTTTTTAATAACATAGAAAATGTATCTTTAGGTAAAGTAACTTTGTGAGTTAAACATGGACAGAAAACAAATAATAAATACCATTGCTACTACTTTAGAGTCTAGGTTTCAATCACTTGGTTTCAATTGGAAACCTTCTAATAGGTTTGTAAAAAAGCACAATCAAAGTTTATACTTATATGAAATGGATGTTGTAAAGTCAGCAAATGGCTATTCATTACATCTAAAACTATATTTACAAAACAAGGAGATAGCAAGTGGAGTCAATCACATTTTAAAAAAAGTATTAAGTGATCCAAGTATAAAGTATCCAGTTAATTTTACTCCAAAAGTAATACAGGATATAGTTAAAGGTAGGATTTCTAATCATACTATCTACGGATTAACCGATTGGAGATGCTTTAAAGCAGAACAACAGACTTTAGAGGATTTTAATTCTTCCTTTTCTATTTGGTTTTCTACTTTTGAGAAGTTAGGTGATAAAAAGAATTGGGATGTAGAACTTTTAAAGAGTGTAGATTATGCCCAAAAGTGGTTTGAGATAGTGGATAAAGACAATTTCTTGATAGATAATACAGATTATGTATCCCTTTTTTTATTGAAAAAAAAGGAAGATATGGAGCATTTACAAATCAAATATAACTCCATATTACATAGGAAAAAATCACAAAATCAAGATACAACTGAGCTGGAATTGTTTTATAGATATCTACTGGAAGATTAACAAAAAGAAGGAAAGATTAATTCTTGGTTGGGACTAAAAGGTGACAAGAAATCATGGCATCTTTTAATGCTAGGGGTAATGTACATAAAGCACTTGATACTTTGTTATGGTATAATGTGTAAAGCAATTAAAGTTATTTATTATGATAAATATAAAAGAGGCATCTCCAGAGTACCTAGATGGTAAATTAAAGCATATACAAATAGATAAAGTGGATTATTTCACTAGCAATAAACAGTGGTTTGAATCTCTTGGATACAAGGGGAAATTGGTAGTTGGTAAGATAGATAAGTTTAAAATATTACATAGTGGCGTTTTCGATTTAAAGGACGGAGGTATATTTACACAAGAGGATGAGCCGCTACTTATCGTAGGGGTTTATGGTAAAGACCAAAAGCAATGTGTTATTTTTGATCAGCGTATACATGGGTTTACTTCTTTTGAACAGGATATTGAATATTCTAAATTGCCGAACTTAAAAGAGTATAACTATAACAATTACCACGGTGAATATGAAGTTTTTATCTATGGTAATTCTAGTGTTGATTTTGAAGGCGAATTTTCTAAAAACGAAGAAGGCTTAATTCAGATAAAGGATAGTATTTTTGAATTAGAGTATTTAAAAGCTAATGCTTTTGACTTTATAGGTATCTTGCTTGTTAATAAGAAGCAGGAAATACAACTACTTGAACTGGAATTAGTTTAGTGATTTGGCTATTTAGTTTATTACCTGACAGTATTGGACTGAATCTGTTTACAAATACTAAAGAGCAGTATTAAGGAAAAACACATGATACAGTCGAAAATGTTAGAAAAGCAAGAAAAGTATCCGTTCGATATCTTCTCAAGTTTCAAAAGAGTGTAGATAAGTAAAAAGTTAAGAAATAATAGTAAAAAAATGAGTGAGCCCCTAGCTACAGTAATGCATGTATTAGAACCAGAACTTTTAAAGGTTGGCTTTGTGAAAAAAGGAAAAGCAAGGTTTGTAAAAAGCAATAAAGAGGATTTTGGTAGAGAAGAGTATATAGTGCTAAATCAGCGTAAACACACTGGGAATAAAAATGCTTTTTATATTTCCTGTATGTGCGGAATTCTCTACAAAGGGGTTAGGAAGATAGATACTCAAATTGTAAAAGATCATATCAATACCTATCCAATTATAGCAGGTAGTATTAGCCAGTTTTCAAAAGAAAACAAATTCTTTAGTATTGAGATTAACCAAGAATCTAGTTTAGAGCAGATAAGTAAAGAAATATTACAAGAGATTCAGGCTGGAGCAATTAATTTATTTCAAATAGCTCCTACTTTACATAAGCTCTATCAGCAGATACAAGATAGGCATCCTTTTTTTAAGCAATATGATTTTACCGCTATTTATTGTGAAAGGACCATGATTACTCTAGCATCCATCATTTATTGTTTAAATGGAAAGCAAAAGACTCTTGATTGGTTAACTGCTAATTTGAAAGATACAGAATCTAAAGCGAAGTTACTTAAGCAGTTTAGCTCATTAGGATGAGTTTTGTGCAATTAGTTTTATACTTTTTGTATAGGGGGCTTCTTCGATTATATGAATAGTATTGAAATAATAGATAACAGAGTAAGAGTATAAACAATACGTTTTGCGAATATAAAGTCCTTATCGGGTATAAAAATAATGTATTTGTATAAAACTATACCCGAAAGGGTATTTTTAGGGTATTTTACATAAACCTAATCCAACTAGTTTAACTTTGCTCTTATCTGAGCCTATTTATAATTGAAGTGTACTATTTCTTTTTTAGATGGATTATTTGGTGTAGGGAAGCCATAGTCGAAATGGATTGGAAGTTAAATACTGAGGATTGTTTCCAATTATTAATCAATTCACTTATAGTTGCTATTGGAGCTGTTAGGGTATATCTCATGAAGGGAAAAATGCCATGAATAACGCTTATTTTGTCATAGGGCTTGCTCTAATTGTGAATTGTTATATTTCATCTACAAGTTTCAGGTTAAGTACTTTGAATTTTAATGGAATGTAAGTTTTAATAATTAAAAGCACTAGCCATTAATTCTTGCTCGGACCGTGGTATTCCCATTTGTTTAGCAACAACTTGCCAACCTTTTACAACCATTGTTACTTCTTCCATAATCTGATCCATTTCTTTATTTGTTAGGCGAAAATACACTCCCACACTTTTAGCTAAATCCATATCCAAATCATTATTATCTATATCAATATTAATCGCCAAACCATCTTTCTCTATAGATGGATTTAAATCATAAGCAGGTGATAAAGTCCAACCTTCACTTGTGAGTAAAAAACCGTGATTTCGTAAATGATCGTCAGTATTTGAAATGGCTATATTAAAAATTATTCTACGCCATAATTGTGCTAAATTCTCATTAATATTGGTTCCATGAGTCTGAATAAAATCCACTAAATCTAAGTAACTGGCAGGTCGACTTTTTATGGTTTCTTCATTATTCCCTGTCATGGTCATAGCAGAAGCGAAATGAATTCTATCTTTTCCTATCCGATCAAATCTCTTGGTAAAAAAGGTATGATGATGTCCATTTATCTTTTCTATTTTACATTCCGACATTGTAATGCCTGCTTTTAAAGCTAAGTGATATGCTAAATATTCCCATGCAGCCTTATCAATCATATCATTTTTTGAGGGAAACTTTGCAATCCAAGGATGTTGTTGTTCATCTAAAATATTTGCTTTAGGACGAGCTCCACCTAAAGAAGAACCTGGTGCTATTAATAGTTGTAACCATTTGGTCATAGCTGTACTATCGGAATCATTTTCATAATGGATTACTGCTTGTTGTAGTTCTCTGACAGTTGACCATGGAGGAGTAGTTTTTTGGGTATCATTATCTAAAAATGGGCCATTAGGATCTAGTTTAAATCGTAGTGCACCCATACGAGTATGATCATATACACCCAATAGAAAGTCAATATCGTATAACGTTTTTGCTTTTTCTCCATTTAGTTTAGCTAATTGTGCTTCTCGTCTTTTCATAAGCGTCCTCCCCCAAGTATCGGGCATACTATCCCAAAAAACACCAAAGTTTTCTTTTCCAACTGCAAATTGCGGACCCGTGAATAATTGTAAATCAGGATCTAATTGAGAATGATGTCCAGATTGCAACCATAATTTGTCATACGTAAAACAGAATGCTTTACGACCTTTTGCCTGATGTGCAGATAGAATTCCCATTAACAAAGGTGCATTTAAACCTTGCCAATCTGCATATACGAATATATCTGTTTTTTGTACTTTCATTTTACAATAATTCTAAATCTTGTAATTTACGCCCAAGGGTATCATCAGCCGCTAACTTTAAGAAATCTTCTTGCAATCCTAAAACACGCAATACATTAAAGTATGCTCCCATTGCTACACTTGGTTCTCCCTTTTCAATTAAATTTAACGTAGAACGAGAAATATCTGCTCGTTCTGCTATTTGTACAGTTGTTAATTTACGCCTTTTACGAGCTAGTTTAATTTGCTCCCCCACTTGAGTTAATACACCTTTGTATCGTGGTAAAATAATTTGCTTTCTCATATATTGACCGTTATTTCATACAAAAGTACATAAAAAGATTGAATTAACGTACATATTGTTTTTAGAACACAGATAAAGATTTGTTCTAATTTTATTTGTTTTTTTTATATTTCCACTGTGTGGAGTTTGAATTTACTTTTGATTTAAGTTTCTTTTGGAATTGGGGAGGTTGCCCTTTTTTATTAGTGGTAATTTTAAGCTTTGCTTAGATCAAAGTTTCATTTTTCTGTGACACAAGCTAGTTAAAAAGTTTATGTAGAATAAAAAAACAGGTTTATATAAAAGTATACCCGATAGGTTGTTGCTCGATTTGTTTTCGAATATTTATACCTTAAATGGTATAGATATGGATGCAATACGACTATTTGTAAAGCAAAAACGAAAAGAATTTAAACTTAGCCAACAAGATCTTGCTTTAAATGCTGGTGTAGGATTGCGTTTTGTACGTGATTTAGAGCAATGTAAAAAGAGTCTTCGTTTAGATAAAGTAAATGATGTATTAGCTTTATTTCGAAAAGGAGTTGGTGTAGTAGATAAAACTAGAGAATAATGGCAAGAAGAACTAGTATAGATTTTCAAGAGTAATTATACGGGCATCTTTTTGACACAGATAAGGCATGCTAATTTTAGTAGGATAAGGAGCATACACCAAACTTTTATGCAATTAGTCTTGTTTTGCTCTTATTTGAGTATACCTATCATAGTAATGTGTTTTTTCTATTGTGGATGGTTTAATAAGAGTTAGAATAGTTCTAAACCTTGCTTGTATATCACAAACCAAACTTATTTTTTATAAGCCTTTATCTGGTTATACATCTGAATAATTGCTGACATCAATTTCTGAGAGGTTTGAAGCTGGAAAACCGCTATGTCTATGTTCTCCTGCATTTTAATGGAAGCCTTTTGTGTTTTTGGGCTGTCTTCTGTATGCTTATTAAATAGGTCTAATTCCTTTTTTAGAGTAAGAAAGTCCTTTACAATTGTTTTAGGGTTCTTAATTTTCAATTCTTCTAAAGTGGTTAGAAGCTCGAATAGTAGGTGATAGGGGATTTTGTTTTTCTCAGCTAGTTCTAAGAAAAAACTATCTCCTAATAATTTTGTTATTTCAATATCTAAAAAGGACATATTATTGTAGGTGAGTCCTATATTAGAATTTTTAATAGCTAAGATTTGTGTGTCAATATCACAAAGAGCATCATTCAAGCATGGAATAATAGTATTGTCGAAAATACTATAAAAAGAACTTTCTTTTCGAAGTAATTCCTTCTTTTTATTGGACCATGATTTTAGGTTATTGGTAAGTATAGTAAAGATGGATCCTGTGGCTCCAGCTAGTAAACTTATAAAAGTATCAAATTCAAACATATCTTTTCTTTAAAGAAGGTAAACACTCTATAGGACAAGGTAAAAGAACTAAAGCTTTAAAGACCTTATGCCTTTGGTCTAACTCTATTACTAAAGTCTTTTTGTACTCTACCAACGATAGACTAATAAAAATAACACTTGTTTTATATTCTTACAAATTATATAGAAAAAAGAGAGTTTTTTAGCTTTGACTAAAATAGATTTTTAAAAACGTTTCTTCTCTTCAAATAGAGTGAATTGTTTTAATTTGATTCTGTTTCCTTAAAATAGGATTGGTTTTAATTAAGTACTTAGCATTAATCTCTCCAATCTTTTCTGCAATGGAAGTAATATACTTTAATATTTGGGGGTATTTCATATGATGGCTTCATTGATAGTATCATTTGATACTATCATAAATTTATGAGAATAATTTTTAATTCAGATGGTATTGCGCAAAGTATTCTGTTATAGGTGGTTTGCGTTTGGAACTTAACCATTTTAAGCAAGAGTATTTACTCTTGCTCTATTTGCATATGGGAACTCACTGCAATTCTATTCCACATATTAATGATGGTAATGGCCATAATAATTTGGGCGATGGTATTATCCTCGAAATGTTGTTTAGCTTTTTGATAGGTAACTTCCCTAAGACCTTGCTCACTAATTAAGGTGATTTCTTCTGTCATTTCAAGCAATACTTTTTCTTGGTCTGTAAATAAGTTAGTTTCTCTCCAAGCACTTAGAACAAATATCCTCTGTGTTGTTTCTCCATATTTTAAAGCGTCTTTTGTATGCATGTTGATACAATAAGCGCAACCATTTATCTGAGATGCTCGTATTTTGATTAACTCTTTTTGAATTTCACTTAGAGCGGTCTGTTTTAAATAATTTTCTAAGGCATACATGGCTTTGTATGCACTGCTTTCTAGTTGGGCGATGTTTATTCTTTGCTGCATAATTTTATTGTTTTATTAAGTAATAATCTATAGGCAAAGGTCTAAAATCGGAATCCTAAAAAACTTGAACTGGTTCAAGAAAAACGCTTTTTTCTAATTTTACTTAAGTACTCCGAGCTAAGGCCAAGAAAGGAAGCTAATAAATACTGTGGTACTCTTTGTGTAAATTTGGGATAGTTTGTTTGAAAGTGCTCATAGAGCTCTTCCCTAGAAAAACTATAGAGCAATTTGATTCTATTTTGTGTAGCGCTATATGCCTGTTGGAAAACAAGATGAAAATACCTTTCCAATTCAGGAAGTTCTGCTAAAAGGAGTTCTTGGTTTTCAAAGGATAGTACTAAGACTTTTGTGTTTTCTACTGCTTGTATACTATATTGGGAATCGCTTTTTGTAGTAAAAGCAGAAAAGTCTGTTGCCCACCAGTTTTCTAATGCAAAATCTACCGTTTGTAGGTTGCCATTTTCTTTTGTAAAACATATCTGCACTAGTCCTTCACAGATGAAAAACTTCTCTTTGCAACTGCTATTTTCTCTAAGGAGCAATTCTTTTTTTTTATAGGTTCTCTCTTCGAAGAATTCACTGATTCGCGCAAGTTTTTCATCACTAAGATTCAGGTATCTCTGTAAATGAGCAGTAAGATTATCCATGGCGTAGAATTGTTTTGGAATATAAAAATAGCAAAATAAAAGGAGTTTTATCAGAAGCTATCTTCTAGGTAACTTGTTCTGTAATAAAAATACCCTAAGTTAGACAAGAAAGTATTTGAAAAATAATCACTTATAGAGTTCTACATAGCAGCAAGAGGTATTGCTTTAAATAGATAGATTTAGTTGTAGAGTCTAATAGTAAAAAAAGAAAAGAGCTATACCCCGTGCTGTATAGCTCTTTTACTACGTGCAATATTGAAAAAAATCCGACTCTGTTTTATGAGGGTTAGACCTCTAAAGCGGTTTTAATCGAGTTTAGCTTGAACAACATTTTGAAATGTTGGAAAATTCTCGGTTATAGATCCCGCTCCTTTTTTATTAATCTTAAAGGTAAGATCTTTTTCGGTAGTAAACAAAATTATTTGTAAAAAAGGTGTTCTTAAATGCTTAGTAACCACCTCTATAGCTTCCTCTAGGCTATACTCTGTTTCTATATCTTCTATTTCCTTAGGCGCATAGTGTAATTTTAAAAGAACTTTAAAGTCATTTGGAGCGTAAATTGGTCGAACAAAGATATTTTTCAATTCAGGCTTTCCAATTGTTTTTGCCATTGTTAATTTAGCAAAAGTTTCGTTTTCAATACTTTGCTTTAGTTCTTCTAAGAAGACATCGTATTCTTGTAGATAGCTCATAGGCATATGCTATAATTTTAGATAAAAATTAATATAGGTCAAAAGTACTATTTTTAATGTAGAACTTCCTTATAAAAGCATTTCTAAAAGCTGGAAGATCCAAAAAATTACTTCATAAGTACCTAATTGCAATCCATACTATAAAGTTGTCTGCTAGAGGCTATCATGATACTCTGTTATTCGACAATTATCTTTCCTAACATGGTTGGGTGTAGATTACATTTATAATCAAAGCTTTGGTCTACTTCCAACTGCCAAGATTGACGTGGTTTAAATACTCCGGAGTGTGGTAGCTTTGTATTAAAGGGAGTAATATCATGTTCTACAATGTCTTTATTGATCCATGTAACAGTTTGTCCCTTTTTGACTTTTAACTGAGCGGGTTCAAATTTCATTTGTTTAATAATTACAACTGCTTCTTGTGTGGTACTTTGGCTAGTAGAGGTACCACTTGTTGTTGCATTGGCCTGAGGTGAGCGTATTCTTTGCTGAGTAGTGGAGTGTTCTTGGTTTCTAGAGGTGTAATTTGGCTTTTTATTTGGTAAAGGTGCCTTATGTTCACTTTGACAAGAATATGCCCCTACTACTAAAAAAAGTAGTATATATACTATCGTTTTCATTTTAAGAGTAGATTATATCATACTAAAAAATGAGCTTGTAGTAGTTTTTTTTTAGTACGATAGAGTTATTTTATTTGACCTTGTATTTGTTTGGCCATTTCTAAGTGGTGTTGAAAATTGGGAACTACTTGTATAAGAAGCTCTTTTAATTGAGTGTTTTGTGTATTAGGTATTAATGTATTCTCAAGAGTACTTATCACAAAGGTGTGATAATCGATTTCATTTTCGATATAGGCTTTGTCAAAGTTATCCGAAGACTCCAAAACTTGTAGCTCCTTTTTTGCCTTTTCTAATAAAGAAAGTGTAGTTGGATTTTCTTGTGGAGTAAGACTTAATTCACTAGCTAAGTCAACTGCTGCTTGAATTACGGATTGATGGTCGTTCTTCATAGTCTGTGCAAATTTTTCCACTTGGGGATTCTTTGTTTTCTTTAAAGCTAAATCCGCATAATTTATATCTACTTGGTTTGCAGTTATTGCTATGGATGCTATTTGAGCGTCAGAGAGCTGTGGGGTTACCTCCTTGTTTACCGTGGTTTGCTCCACTATAACTTCAGAAGTGGTAGTTTTTTTCTGACACCCTATAATTAACCCCAAGGATAAACCTAGTAGTACTACTAAGTTTAAAATTTTATTAATAGGTTTCATAATATAAGGTTTTTAAGTATCTGTTTATGTGGTAGTTAATTGTAAATTTACGAACAAAAGCGTAGGTTTTCAAGTGATTAACAAGTTTTTAATGCCCTTGTCTGAGTTAAACTTTCCTAGCAGTACCCTGTGTTAAAAGGCTTTTAGTGTTAAATTTTGGAGTTTGTAGTAGCGTTAAGAGTACAATGTATTTAGTTTAAATTCTAAGAATTGAGACTATAGTGTATGAAACAATATCAAGTGAAGTATATACTTAAAAGTAAAGTATATAGTGATAGGGTAAAATAGGATTAGTTGTAGTTGAGTATCTATATGACTAAAAAGGTCTTGGTTTCTCGTTTAATACAATAAGCTTTTTTTAATCTGCGATAAATAGGACATAGAATGGTTTAAGACAAAGAAATTATTGTAGAAGGCATGATATTACACTTCCTATTTTTATCTTTTGGAGGATGAAAACCTATAAATATAGAGGATATCTATGGATATTCTATTTATACTTTTCCAATAGTAAGGTTATCTGCCTTGTGTTAATTAGTTTGGCTAAATGTAGCTACTCTTGATATAAATATCTACAGCTTTGCTAGAGTATCTATTTTTATTTTAAAAAACACATAAAAGTATTGAAATTTATAAACAGCTAGAAACTTGATTGTTATATGTTTTTCAAAAATAATTTTCAAAAATAGTTTTTTCAATATAATTAAATGAAATAAATTTCTTACTTACAAAAGAATTGTGATCTTAATCAATAATTAGTTTAACTTTGTACTAATGGAAGAGAAAAATTTATATATTATTGCAGGTTGTAATGGTGCTGGGAAAACGACAGCCTCATTTACAATTCTTCCTGAAATTTTGAATTGTAAAGAATTCGTCAACGCGGATGAAATTGCAAAAGGATTATCTCCTTTTCAACCCGAGAAAGTAGCATTCGAAGCAGGAAGAATAATGTTGAGTAGAATTGAAGATTTATTCAAAAATGAAGAAAGTTTTGCATTTGAAACTACATTAGCGACGAAGTCTTATCAAAATAAAATCACTAATGCAAAGAGATTTGGGTATCAAACTACGTTACTTTTTTTTTGGTTAAAGAATGTTGAACTAGCCAAAGAACGTGTAAAAGGCAGAGTTCGCGAAGGCGGTCACAATATTCCTGAAGAGGTAATCGAGAGAAGATACATAAATGGAATAATAAACTTATTTGATATTTATTTAAAGATAGTAGATCAAATCTTGATATTTGATAACTCCCAAGGACATCCAATTTTTATAGCTGAAAAAAATTTTGGAGAAGAAATTATTATTCATGATACAGAAAGGTATAATAAATTAAAACAATATTATGACACAAGAAGCTAAGAATATAAGAAAAATTAAAATTTTAGAAGGTCTTGATCTAGCATATAAAAAAATGATTAAGTTTAAAAGAGAAACTAACGGTGAAATTATTATCCTTCAAGATAATAAAATTGTAAAAGTAAAACCATAAATAAAGTAAATGCTAATATCTTCCAACTGAAGATCTTTATAATGTGTTCTTCAAAGACTAGGCTACATAGTAATGTTTTTCTACATAAGGTGTTGGCAATGTGTTTATTAGGTTGTTTTAGCCTATTTTATATTTGTTGGTTTAGGTAAAATGATCTAGGTGGCTTTGTATCTTTAAAGCGCTGGAGAGAAATTTATTTTTAGATGAATTGCAGATTTAGTGTTCCTGAATTTATTAACAGGGATACAAGTAAGCTTATTGAGTTTTATAATTATAGTATAAGTGTCATGTGTTTTTATTGTTCACTGATTAGATGATTTGGAAGGTTGTTAAGCTATCCCTAAATAGTTTTAATACCTTATAGAAGTGTGAATTCTATAGCTACTTTTTTACTGATTTACTAAGTTGGAAATAGCAGAATAGAATAGTTTTTTTGCCTCTAATTGTAACGGCCTTTATTTTGTTTGTCGTCTTATCTTTTATAATATTATGGAATTTTTGTGCAGAACTCAAATAAGTAGTGAGTTCTTTAATCTAGTATTTTTTAAAATACCTAGGATGCTATTGTTTAGGGGATATAAAGCTTTATGCTTTTCTTGATCTTATATCTTACAGATAAATAAGCGAATCAAAGTCTTTAATATTATTATATATAGATTGTTCTAAATTTCGGATCAAAATAAGAGACATTTTTACACTCTGAAGTAATTGAAGTCTAAAGTAAGTATCTAAACACACCACAATATGTAGGTATTTGATTAGAAATAAAACACATTGATTACGAGGGATTTATAGTAGTTAATGATGGAGGAACTTAGGAAATTAGTTTTCTAATTGTTGGCAAACGTTAAATTACTCGCAAAGTATTGGGTCTAAGTAATAAAGTTAACAGTAGAATGCTATTTTTGTCTCTCTTAATACTTGTTGATTTAGTATAAAAGGAAAGTTTAAGTGGTTGAGTTCTTAGTGTGTAAATGATTGCATGTTAAGGATTTACTTAATACGTCTTTTTAAGAGACATTTTATTCTAGGTCATTTAAGGTACATTTGGTAGAAAACGCCAGATGAAGTTTAGCTGTAAAAATAGGTATAGATTTATCTATTGCATTTATTAGTTAAGGGGGTAGTTCTAATTAAGATGACTACCTGATAAGAAGTAGATAATCTACCTCTTTGCTCATTAAATACCATCTATAAAATGCAATTTATTTATTCTAGTTTTGGCTTTGTATTAGCAAACATATTACGTTACCGTTGTAGCGTATCTCTTCAAAATATTACCAGGTCTTTTCCTTTGGCTTCTTACGAGCAAATAACTACTTATCAAAAAGATTTCTATGGTTATTTAGGTAGAATGCTCTTTGAGGGTTTACGAATTACAAGACCTACTCTTCATGTAGAGAGTGACTCTTTAAAATTATTAGAGCAGATTCAGAAAGAAAACAAACATATTGTTCTTATTATGGGACATTATGGTAACTGGGAGATCTTATCGGAGTTGCCTCTAAGTGTTGACATGAAGGTACAAGCTCTTTATAAACCAATAAAGAATAAGTTTTGGAATCGCTTAATGAAATCTATTAGAGAAAGACACGGAGTGGAGCTTATTGCTTCAAATAATGCTCTTCGTACTTTAATCAAACAAAAAGATACTCCTGCTATAACTTTTTTTATCGCCGACCAGTTTCCAGGAGGTAGCAAGGGGCTTGTGGTGGATTTTTTAAGTCAACCAACACAAGTTCTAATGGGAGCCGAACATATTTCAAAGGTATTAGACGCCCATGTTTTATATGCTGAGGTATGTCCAAAAGATAGTCGTAGCTGGGAATTAAGAGTAGAAACTATTTGTAGTTCAGCCAAACAAACCGAATCGGGATTTATTTCCACTTCCTTCTTTTCAAAACTAGAAAAAAGTATACAAAAATTACCACATATCTGGCTTTGGACTCATAAAAGATGGAAAAAAAGATAAGATTTAACTTGGCTTTTCCATCTTTTAAAGCTTTTCTAGTCCAACTTGTTTTATGAGTGTTAGTGGACTAATTGCCTTTTTGAATTCGTTTATTTTCAATAAGCTCAAGGGTGTAGTCTAATGTAGTGTCTTTGTGCGATAGGAAATCCTCTAAAGTAGAGTGAATTTCAATATCTGGCATTATACCTCTATCTTTTATTTGGATGCTTCTTGGAAGTACGTCATGAGTAATATTATCCACGCTAAAGCTTGTAATTATTTTAGAATGTGGAAGTTTATAATCTAAAGAGGTATGTCCATTTTGTCCATAATAACCTCCCATGGATTCTTCTCCAATGGTAATTGTTGTTGGTTCAGAGCTAAGCATAGCTGCAAATAAACTTGCTGCTGAGGCAACAGCTGGCGAGATAAGTAAATATATATCCCCTTGGAATGCATCTTGAGATGGTTCCCAGATTTGCATTTCATTCTGGTCTTCTCCTATATGGTATTGGTTTTCAGTATTATGAGGAAATCTTTTTTGGAAGAGTTTATTGTATTTTCTAATACCAAGTGGTCGTAATATTTTTGGGGTAGATACATCTAAATGGGCGATATAGGGAATCTTATAAAAGCTAATCCAGGCTGAGGTACTTTCTTGAAAGTTTCTTTTACTTAAAAAACTATACGTAAGTAAATCATTTGGATCAGTACCTCCATTATTATGTCGGATATCCACAATAAGGTTCTCTATGCCTTTGTTTTTTAAGTCTTTAAAATTTTGTTCTAAGAATTCTTTATAGTCTAAGTGGCTTTGGGTATGCTCATTGCCTAAAGAAAAACTGTAAATACTTAGTACTGCAGTTTTAGTATCTATATAGTCTAATCTGTATTTTTCACTATCCAGTAAATCTTTGTAGTAGATGCTATCTAAAGCAAGAGAATGTCTGTTGTCAAAGTTGGAGTAATATTGATTATAACTAGTAGACTCTATTGATTTATGGACTAAAATATCATCGTTTGGCAGGGTATAAGTTACTAAAAAGGATTCTTTAGGTCCATATTCGAAGCGGTAGAATTTTGCAAAGTGTGTTCTTAGGCCAATTTGTTTTCCTGTTGTATTATCTCCATCTGTAGTATAGTATTTATAGAGTTCTTTAACTATACTTTCTATTGGCACATTATCAATGGCTATAATACTCGATCCAAGGGGGATACTTGTGTTAGACAAGTTGACTCTCCATGCGTTGTCTATAAAAATTAAAGGTAGCGCAAAGTAGCCGCTTTGTTCTTTTTTTAGATCATTTAGGTGCTTATCACTCAAAGAAGTATCGTTGTGCAAGCTTCCTTCAAAATCCGTAAGCTGACAAATAATGGTATAGAAGTCTAAATAGGTGGTACTTTGGTTAATTTGGCTCTCTGCCCAAGAGTAGATGCTATCGATTTGCCTTGGTGTTCTGTATTTATATAAGCCAGAATTTGCTTGTATTCTAATTTGCTTAAATAGCTCCAAGTCTTTGCGCATTTTCTTTTTTGAAAACTTATCTTCTAAGTGTTGGCTATAACTATTAAATGACATGCTTAAAAAGCCTAGTATAAAAATGTGAAGCAGTAGTCTCATTGTATATTTTTTATAAATATACTTAAAACACAAAAGAAGTAACTTGTATAAAATTGACTATTAATCTTCTAAGTGAACTTGTTTTAAATAAGCTCTAGGGCTAAGACCAATGAAGTTTTTAAAAGATTTAGAGAAATGAGCCATGTCGGTAAAATTATAATCATGAACTAATTCCTCTATAGGAGTGTTTTTAAAAAGCATCTCTTTACAGGCGTAGATTTTCTTCATGTGCATATAATGCATTGGGGTTAAGCCTGTTTGTGTTTTGAAGTCTCTCACAAGACTATATTTATTAATAGCCGCTACACTAGCTAAACTATCTAGGGTCAATCTATCTTGTAGATGATTATCTATATATTCTACTAATGTGTGGTTTTGTTTTAATATACTAGCTGTAATTTCCTGGCATGCTCCTTTGCTTGCAAAGGGTAAGATTGCGTTAATAAATTGCTTTAATACCGTATGCACAAGATTATTTTGCTGAGTTTGTAAATGGTAGATTAGTTGATGAAATAAACTATTTACTAGGGGGGAAGTAATTATTCGCTGTTTAAAATAAATCTCTTTGTAACCACTTAAATAACTCATCAAGTCTTTGGATAGGTAAATAGTATCGAAACTTACTTTATTATCTTTATCTACTAAGGGATTAGCATGTACTTCAAAAGGATTGGTAATAGATATACTTGCACTTTGACAAAATGTAGTATGATCAGTAAACTGGATTTGCTCTAATCCATTGTGTATATATGAAATACAAAATGTCTCATGGAAGTGCATAGGAAAACTTGTATTTTGCCCTTTAATCCTTATAAAGTCAATATCATCTAAATGCATTGTTAGGTTGTAATGGTTTGATTATAAATATACTATATTAATTTTAAAGAATAAGGTTTTTAAGACACCCTCCAAGACACACCCCCCCCCAAGATACCCTCAAGACACCATGCAAGATAAAGATCTATTAAAAGTATTTAGATCAGTACATACTCGTGGCAAATTATAAGAAATGTTAGGCTTAGCAAATAGAGATTATTTGAGAAAAACATATTTACAACCAGCTATTGAAAAGGGATTAGTGGCTTTAACCATCCCAGATAAACCCACTAGTGGTAATCAGAAATATTATCTAACAGAATAGGGATTATCTATGGTCAACGAGAGGATCGAGTAGTGGTTGATTATGTTTCTCTAACGGATTTTTGCTTTCATTGATATTGAATTACTAGTCAAAGCTTGTTTAGAGTTTTGACTAGTAATTTTCTATATAGAGCATTAGTAGTGGGTTGCTTTATAAATATAAAGAGATCTATTTCCAATTTATATGTTCTGCAGCAGTTGTGTTTTTAATAAATATAATACCATCAAAATAATCCGAAAGTAAGATGTTTTTAAAGGTATAGTACTTTTCTTGGATCTCTGGGCTTACAACATTATAACCAACCATGGATAATTTGTTTTTTTGTGTAAAAATATCTCCTGTTTTATCTTGATCTAAGTTTATAAAGAAAGCTTCTGGGTGATTATGGCTAAAAATGCTATTCCATGAATCACTAGTTAAAGCAGGTAATGGGTAACTCTTATAAGTGTTGTCACGAGTGTCTATTTGATCTTCCATCAAACTAACTGTTCCATTTGCAACAAGGCTACCTAAGGCGTAATAATCGGTTTTTAATCGCTCTTTAAGGTACATTCCTATTGGATCAACTACTAAGGGCTTTAAAGCTATATGGCCATCATGTGCCCATAAGATAGCCTTAGAGTTTGGTTCATTTTGTAATATATCCATTACCATATTTGCCATGATGGCATCTCTAGTTACACTTGGATCCTGTCTTGACATAGCTTCAATCATAGAGAAGCCATATTTTAGATGCTCAATAGCAACTCTTTGATTAGCATTGAGTGCTACTGGATTTGCTTTTACTATACTATCTAGAGTTGTAATAGTCTTATATCCTTTTAATCCATTGTTTAAAAAAGCATTAAAATCCATTTGGTACCCTTGGTCATTGGATTTGCTCCACATAAAATCTTGTGTCTGTGTTGTTTCAGATAATGTGTTTAGTAGGTCTGGATAACTATTTTGCAAAGGACTATTTTGTAAGATATAAATGGAATTATCAAAGAAGTTAATATCAACCCCCATTAGCTCTACTTTAGTGGAGGCCTTTTTATTATGTTGCCTTACCCAAGTTAGAAGCTCTTCTACTTCTTTATTTTGCCATAAACTAAGTAGATAACTTCTCATAGCCTCTTGTATGTCCATATCTGAATTAACCGCTTGGTTTAAGCGGTACATATCTCCATAGGAAGTTTCGAAGATAATTTTATCAAATCCCTTATCTACTAATTGTTTAATGAGTTGAAATCGAACTTGATTTAACTCTTTAGTTCCATGGGTTGCTTCTCCTAATGCGACTACTTTTTTATCTTTTATAAGCTCCACAATAGGTTGTAAGGATTTAGGTTTATTTAAATTTATAGCTTCTTGTGCCTTTGCTGTTCCTACAAACAATAAGAGGGTCAAAATGTTTAAAATAAATGGTTTTTTCATTAATTATAAAAAGTTTAGGTTGAAACTTAGGTATATGCTATACTTTTGAATTTTTGTCAAAAAAATTTCACTTTTGTATCAGAAAATTTAAGGGCTGTTTTGATGATATAAAGAGTTGATAACGATCAGTGAATAGCTAGCTTAATACTATTTAATGTGCTTTATTTTATAACTATTTGATAATTAAAGCTATACTTCGTTAGTAGTAAAAGCGATTCTATACGTTCTGTAGATTCCATAACTTTAGTGACATTATCTGATGTACTACAAGTTGTTGTGAAAATACTAGAAATCATAGAAGTAAATAAAATAATGTACTTAAATTGTCTTACTTATGTAAAATGTTTTTTGCCAAAATTAACATAATTAAATAATGATAAAAGTATTTAGTGTTTTATTTTTTCTTAATACGAGGTAGTTGAATTATTAAACTAGTTTTTTTATTATATATTTTATTTGTGTAAGTGGTATGCAAAATATTTTAGAAGTAAAGTATGTTTATTTGGGTATTTATTCGGTGATAATTTGCAGAACTACTACCTTAGTGCTAATTAATTGTAACAATGAGAAGAACAATTTTATTTTTAGGTTTAATCTTTTTCTTTCTAACTTCATGTAATGAAAATAAGACAAAGAATATATCTCATGGCAAGGACATACAAGTTGGTAGAGAGGTTGAACTAATAGATACAGTCGGTGAACTTGAGAAGCAAGATAACCTAGAGCAGGTAGAAGATCTAAATGATTACGACGTAACTTCAGATTATGAAGCAGACTTTGAATTATTTACCCTTACAGATTTAAGAGATTTTTTGGATAAGCCATTTGGGTTTGTTTCCCTTTCGGATATTTATTCTTTAAGTTCCCATAGTGACTCTTTAGCCGTACCTATTTTAAACATAGCTGAGATAGCAAATAGAGATAGCTTGCAACATATCTTATTAGAGGGTAAATACAGAGATGCATTTTTCAGTGGAACAAAGATTTCACCAAAGGACAGTTTGTTTATCTATGATTACAGCAACAACGTGCATCTAGCTTTTGCGTTGAATCAGCTAGAGGTTGTAGCCATTTTAGATACAAATCCCATGCTAGATGTAGATCAGTCTTTATTTAGTCAGTATGATTATAGTATAGGATTTCAAATAGATTCGGAGTCTTTGCAGCAAATAGGACAAGACTATAGGACTAGTTTTGTTAGTTTTGGCTCACAGAGTCCATTTGAAAAAGGGAAGATGCAAGCTATTGAGTGGAAAAAAATGGAACTAAAAGATTTTCCAAGTCAAAAAAGTCGTTTAAAAGAATTACATGATTTAGATGTGCTTAATAGTGGATTAATATGTGAAGCCTATGGTTTTGCTACAAAGGATTATCAAATCTACCTAATGGATTACTTTATGCCAGAGGATATCTTCCATATTGAATATAGACTTATGTTGATTGTAGATACTAAAACAGGTAAACTAATCAGGGAAGAGCTCTTAAGTGATACATGGTCTAAGTATTTTGCAACAATAAATGTTCCCCCAGACCAGGATTATGAGCTAGACCCCATTGTACAATACACCGGTAAATTATTAAAAAATAGACCAGAGGTTTTATTTGGACTTTCTTGGCCTTCCTTTGGATGTGATAAGATTGATTATATACCTCTGATTAATACCTATATTGCCATAAAATGTGATTATAGGCAACCTGCACTTTATTAAGGTTTTTATTAGAATCCAGTTAAGTGTATATATAAGTCTTGGTAGTAGCTTACTACTAGTGAAGCTCTAGATCAAGGGGCCTTATATATCAGAATGTGTAAAGTTGTTTGTTCAGTAACTTGGCTTGTAGTATTTTATGTAGAATAATTTACGGTGAAAACACAATAAAATGTAGTACAATCTCTCGTTCCAAGGAAATAGTGTTTATTTAATTGGGTATCAAAGTGAATATAAAAGTAAGTAGGACTATTTTTTTTCTATTATTTAAGTATTTTAGCGCAAATTTAACAAGAGGTCTAAAGTGTGCTATATAGGATTGTTATTGGGTGTTTATTCGGTGATAATTTGTAGTACTACTACCTAAGGGCTAATTAATTGCTATAATGAGAAGAACAATTTTATTTTTAGGTTTAATCCTTTTCTTTCTAACTTCATGTAAAGAAGATAAGGCAAAGAATGTATCTCTTGATCAAGAGACGCAAGTTGAAAGTGAAGTAGAACTTGTAGGTACTTTAGATGGACTGCAGCAGGAGCAAGAAATAGATCATTCCGATGTAATTGGAGAGTATACAGCCGATTTTGAATTATTTACTCTTACTGATTTAGAAGGATATTTAAATAGGAAAGTTGGATTTGTTTCCTTTTCGGATATTTATCCTTTAAGTGAACATCCAGATTCTTTAGCTGTGCCTATTTTAAAAAAGACTAATACAGATAGTCTACAACATATCGTATTAGATGCAAAATATAGAGAAAGATTTTTTAATACAACAAAGATCTCACCAAAGGATAGTTTATTTATCTATGATTATCATAATGACACCCACCTTTCTTTTCCAATAGAAAAACTTGATGTGGTTGCTATCCTTAGTCCGTATTCTGAGATAGGGGAAGATCAGAATGATCAATACGATTATATGATAGGATTTCAAATAGATAACGAGTCTTTAAATCTCTTAGGGGAAGACTATGCTACTACTTTTGTTAGTTTTGGTTCTCAGAGTCCTTTTGAAAGAGGTAAGATGAAAGCTATTATTTGGCAAGAGATTGATCAGAAAGATTTTCCAAGTCAAATAGGCCATTTACAAGAACTAGAACAACTAGATCTACTTGATAGTAGAATGGTATCTCAGGCTTATAGTTTTACTACAAAGGATATTAAGTTCTACCTTATGGATTATTTTCTACCACAGAGTTCTTACGATATACAGCATAGACACTTGGTACTTATAGATTCTAAAACAGGCAAACTTATTAGAAAGGAATTAATGGATGTATCTGAATCCAAAAGCATCGCACCTGTTACAACCAATGCAAGTGAGCAAAAAGAGGATTGGGGATCACAACTTCAATATACTGGAGTATTATTAAAAAATAAACCAGAGGTGTTATTCGGTTTTTATTGGGTTTCCTTCGGATGTGAAGCAGTAGATTATATACCTTCAATTTATAACTATATTGCGGTAAACTGTGATAATAGACATTAATTTAGGTTTCTGTGAACAAGTAAGGAAATAGGTTTACAGTCAAAGTGTTTAATTGATCTGAAATTAAAGCAATAGAGTGTTTTATCTATCCAAACTTTTAATAGAAAAAATAAGGGAATTTTATCTTTTAAGTTGTGTTATATTGCTTTTTATAGTAATAAGATTTATCTTGTAGTATTACAATAAAATATAAGAAAAAAACTATGGAAAAACAAAATTTCACATCAGCAGAGTCTTTAAATAATGGCGCTAATAGTACAGCAAAGAAAGAATATAATTGTCTAGATAATTACAAATCAATAGAAGGTGTCAGTTTTACTGGAGATGGAGTAGGAGTGCTTTACGAAGGTTCACAGGAAGAATACATAGTACTAAAGAAATAATAGCTACTTCATTGGTATTCCATGCAGGCACTAAAGATTTATAGAGATTATTATTAAAGAGTAAATTGTCTTAGTGACTGTTTTTAATAAAGTAAAAAAATATCCCCCTTATAGTTAGGTATATAAAACCTATCCATAAGGGGGATAATAGTATAAGGTAGAATTCTGTGTTTTTACAAAAAATCATTCCTCTTATAAGTTTATGCTTTTTTAGGAGGTAAGTCAAATGCCTCTGCATTATGAACAAATTGTCCTTTATGAGCACCATCACAAAATGGCATGTTTTTAGACAATCCACAACGACAGATAGAAACTACTGTTCTTCCTTGTAATCCATAAGCATTTCCATGTTTATCTACGATTTCAAAATCTCCTTCGATTTTTACCGATCCATTATCATTAATGGTAAGTTTTGTTTTTGACATATCTATAATTGTATTGAGTTTGAAGCAAAACTAAGGATAAAAAGGGCAGTTTATACATTCGATTAGCTATTTAGAAGCGTTCCTTTTAATGTGCTATTGTAGGTTATTTTGTAGAGTAAGGTTTGGTTTTTTTAGGTAATGGGATAGATAATGAAAATGCTTTATCTCTGTTAATATAGTAAGGTAGTATTTACTAAATGCTTTATGCAGGCTAGCCAAGCTATAGGGATAACCTTAGAGATAAATGATGTGCAAAGAGCAGAGTTTAATCAAAAGCTTACTGATCTTAGTAATCCAATCCAAAGAAGATTATAACATTTATAGCTAGAAGATTACTTAGCTTTTAGCTATAAATGTGTTTTTTGTAAAAAGTAAATACCTAATACTTCTTTAGAGGATTATCTACTTTGAATATTGTATCTAATTCTTAGGTTATCTTAAGTCTAATGATTCTACGGAAATATCTTTTATAAATAAGTTTGTCTGTTTATCGGTGTTTGGGGTAGCAATAAAATGAGCATAACTAATTCCGTGTAAAGAGCTATCATTTAATGGGATAGTTTGTTTTGTCTTTTTGCCATCTACCATTACAAAGGCCCTTGGTTTTTTCTGGTTTAAATCCCAGTGGATACTAACTGTATGCCATTTATCATCGGAAATACCTAAGTCTTTTGGATTTAATTGTATTTCAAAAATATTTTGTGCTTTTGCTACTTTATCAGAAGGGTTAAACCATCTGTCGTTTAAGATTAGGGAAATATTCTCATCCCCTCCCGTTATACGTATGTTAGTGGTTAATACCCCTTTTTTTGTAGCACCAAAATTCCAAAGTGCTCCTCTTGTATCTTCCACTAAATTAGGGTCTTGTTGGTAAGATAAGTGTAAAGTAGAATTGTTTTTATTTTCAGGGTCTAGGCAAAGCTCAACCCCTTGTATGCGGTCATAGCTACAATGTCCTTTAATTCCCTGTATATAATTAAAACTAGTCCAGTCCTGTAAATCATTTTCAAAGTTGTTGTGAAACTTAGTTTCTTCTAGCCACTTAACATCAAATAAAACCATAGCTCTGTGAAGGGAATGTTGCCCTAGAGACACTAGAATTTTGCCAGGCTCTACTTCCAGGAATTGAGCTTGATGCGAGCCTCTATCCACCCCACCGCCAAGGGTTGCGTAGTTAGACTCGTTTCGCATAGGATTGCGGTAAAGTTCTCTAAAACCGATCCAAGTTTTTCCATCGTCTTTAGAAATGGCCGCGTGAGTTACATCTCTATTGGTAAATACATCATCCCAAACACCATTGGTATTTCCAACCTCTGGCATTGGAGTAGTATTACACCAAAGCATAAGTAAACTACCATCGGATAACCTTCCTATGGTTGGCATTGTGATGGTTCCATAAAAAGGGCTTGGACTAGCCTGTGACCAGGTTAAACCACCATCTTTGGAAAAGGATTGATAATGATAATCTAAGGAAGTTCTCATAATCATCCAAAGGGTTCCATCTTTTAACTCTACTACGGTGGGCTCTACAGCGCCATGGTTCCAGCGAATACCTTGGTGAAATCCTCCTCCTTGGTGATCAGGTACTGTAACAATACTCGAGGTTTGCCAAGTTTGTCCATAGTCGTTAGAGACATAAGTATAGCATCCTTTTGGAGATACATCTCCATGTGCAGCTACAATAATGGTTTTCCCTTGATTGGTAAAAACAGGTGGTTTTAGCATAATGGAGCCTCTATCAGCTACTTTACTAATTCGTAAATTCTCCTGATCATCAGGGGACCTCACAATACTATATACCCCTTGCTTACCCATATTTGTAAGGCGAATATACTCTTTAGTAGTTGGGTTTTGAACATCTGCATTAGTCCTATCTTTTGCATAAGGGACTTTATCCCAAGTAAGGCCTTTATCTTTACTAGAAAGATAAAAGGTTCCTGGTAAACTTTGCTCTCCGTAATTATAGTGTCTAATCTCCCCATTTTCTAATTGAGATAAACCAATATAAGCATCAGAGGGAGGCGTAGCCACCTTAATGGGCGCGAAAATTGTATCTAATGGGCTTTGAGAAAATGCTATACTTGAAAATAGTAGTATAAAAGAGAAGCTAAAAAAGTGATTCATACTGTATGGATTGAGTAGGATTATTTACATTAAAATAGAAGGTGTATTACTCCCTTTGGTTAGGTTATATTTTGCTAAAATAACAAAATATAGTTATTATGTATAAGTGTTGTATTGCTGAATTTTGTTATAATAGTTTGTTTGATTAAGGGTTGTTTGTTTTTTTTAGTGTTTTAGTTGGTAAATGGTATTTGTTAACTTAATTAGTAAAACGCTTTAATGGAGAGTGTTGATTAAAATAGACTTATCTTGATGGAGTTAACCTTGCAATAATGTTCATTTCTTTTTTACTCTAAGGACTTAAGGCAACACAAATCAAGGAGATCCGGTAGAGTACTTATAAAATAAATTATTTTAAATTTGAAGGGAAATAGAATTGATAATTAACAAAGCCAAAAAACAGATGAATAATAAATTATGGGTAGTTTTAATGATTTGTATAACCTTAATTGGTTGTAGTGAAAAACCACAAGATCTGGATGATCTAGTATATAGTAAAGAGGGGTTCTATAAAAAAGGTTCATCTACACTTTTTAGTGGTTTTGCCCAAAGTTATTTCGATAGTGGAGCAATTTATGAACAGGTCTATTTAAAAGATGGACAATACGATAGCATTTATAAAGCCTTTTATGAATCAGGGAATCTAAAAACCTTAGAGTATTATAGTGATGGTTTAAAACAAGGTATTTCTAAACAATATGATACCAATGGAGATTTTTTGGCTGAATTAAATTTTGAACAGGGACTAAAACATGGAAAAAATTATTTTTTCACCTCTGGAGGTCGTTTAACTTCTACAGAAACTTTTGCTAAGGATAGAAGAGTTCACGTAGTACAATACTTTCCAATTACTGGAATTAAGTCTCTAGAGGCAGACTTTGATGGGGATGTGCAAGAAGGCTTAAGTATTTTTTATTTTGAAGATGGTGAAATTAAAAGTACTGAGAATTATAAGCAAGGAGTAAAGCATGGGGATTTTGCTTACTATTATGAAAATGGAAATCCTAAAACAAAAGAGTTTTATAAAGATGGACTTCAAGAAGGTTTATTTTCCTTTTTTGATGAGCAAGGAGAATTAAAAAGTAAGGTAGAATATGAAAATGGACAAGAAGTAGGTAGAGAATTTTATCAAGATGGCATCTTGCATGGTGATTCAGACAAGTTTTTTTTGGATGGGAGCCTAAAAGAGCGAAAAATATATGTAGATGGGCAGATGATTCAAAGGTATTCTTACTATAGTAATAGGGTCTTGAAAGACATCGAAAACTATTTAAACGGGCAGTTAGATGGTTTAGTTGAAAGGTATTATGAAAATGGCCAACTGCAAGAAAAGAGTTATTACCTCAATGGGTTTAGAGAAGGGGAGTATATACAATATACCCCTGAAGGAAATATTATAAAACATCATATTAATAAAGGAGGAGTGCTAATAAAGGAGGAGTACTAATAAAGGTAGTAAAAAGCGGGTTGGCCACTTATACTTTAGCTTAAGGTAATTTCAATAAATAGGGGGAGGATTATGTTGTTAATGGACATTTTTCTATATGGATGAGCTTCTATTATCTATTACTAATTAAAACGAATTAGCCTATATGATCCATTACTGTAGTAAATAGATTATATAGAGTGTGTATCACTACTACACATGTGATAGGATATCTCGATGCCTTTTTAAAATATAGATAGGATAAAGAAAATACAAGGCCAAAGAAAAAGGTGATTATTTGGTAATAAATAGAATATTTATGTCCCAATGCAAAAAGTAGACAAGAGGCTGCTAAATAGGTGATAATAAAGCCATAGGATTCCACATTTTTCAGTACCTTCTTTACTATACCATATATTAATACTTGGAATAATAAAGTTTCTACTAAAGGGGCTAATAAGACACTTACAAATATTTCTTGGCCTAAAGAGGTGAATTCTGGAGCGTTTATTTGCTCTTTAGTAAGCTCAAAATAATCCATTATCTTATCTGCAATAAAGCTAATTAATATTACTAAGCCTGTGAAAAATACTATAGCCAAAGCGACTTTGTCTTTAGTATATGTTTTGTTTAAATCTTCACCGTTTACAGGGATAGTTTGTTTCATTAGCTTTTATTTAGTGTAATAAAAAAGAAATTAAGTTCTAATATAGGGTATTTTATTGTGATAATTAAAACTTTAAAAGCGGTACAACTCAATTAGCAAGGTATTTAAATAAAAAACTTATGTATTAGTCTATAGTCTTTTGCTACAACAAGGGTAAACTTATGTTATATTTGAGTTTTCTTTTAAAAGTATTCCTATGACTATCAAACAACATCTTAAGACTTTAAACAAAAAAGACCAACAGACTATAAGTAGCCTAAAGGTACGTGAACTAGAATGTGTAGATAAAGGACATTGGATGGGATTTGTGGATGATAAAGAGCATAGTTTTGATGTTAGTATTTTTCTAAAGGCCAGTACTATTACCGATATGACATGTGACTGTGATGCTTCTAAATCTTCTTGCTTACACAAAAGTGCTATGGTTTTGGCTATTGACAATACGTTAAGCGGACAAAACAAGAAAACTCCTGTATCCAATAAAAAAAGTCCATCGCTTAGGTTAACCCCTGCACAAAAACTTTTACAAGAAAAGGATAAAGATTTAGTGTACGCATGGCTAGTAGAATTATTTGACAAGAATAAAGAAGTAGAACAGCATTTTATATTGCATTTTCAAGATAAACAGGCTATTTCCTATACAACTTCTTCGGTAGAGCAGATTATTGACAAGACCTTTACAAGTGTAATAGGCAAACGAAAAACTGCTGACGCTACTTTGATTAAAAGTCTAGTGGATATGTTAGAATTGGCTCTTGAGCCAGTGCGTAATTACATAGCATTAAAGGTTTATACTAAAGAAGCCTTTGAATTATTTCACACAATTGGAGAACAAGTTAAACGATTTAAATATAGCGTGAGCTTCACAAGTAAACGCACCGAAAAACTGGTAGAGAACATCGCTTTGTTTTATGCCCATTCTCTTTTGAACCTTAAAGATACTTCTCTAGTTGAAAATGCTCTTTTGGTTATATTAGAAGAAGTATTCCAAGGATACGAACAGGATAGAGGAATAATTAACCTTATATTATTAAATAAACTATTAGAATCTCCTTCCAAGGACTACAAGGACTTCTTGAATAAAGAAATAGTTCTTGGTTTACAAAAATTCGGTTCGCAGAAACATTACTTTGAACCAAAACAGGTTATGATGCTTTTAAACTATTTTATTAAAGAAGAACTATTTAAAGAACATTATACTTTGTTTGAGCCAATTACCTATGAAAATAAGTACAATCTAACGTTGATTGAAAATCTATTGGCATTGGACAAAGAACTGGCAAAGAAATATGCTTTGCTTTGTATAAAGAGTAATGTCAAGAGAGAGTATAATGTAGCATACGAAATCATTTTGAAAAAGATTTATGAAGATAGTAATGATTTAGAGGGACAAGCACACTTGGCATTGGAAAGTTTTAGCGCTGAAAGTCATATAGATGATTATAAATTAATACAAGAATTTTTTGGTGGTACCCCAGAGTTTAAAAAATTTCGAAGTCTGACATTTTCTCGCTTGAGAAATAGCTTTTTATATACACCTAATGCCTGTTTGTTGTATTTTCAGATCTTGGAATTGGATTTTGATTATAAAAGAATGATGGAGTTAATTGACCACAAGGTGGATACGGAAGTTGTCTTTCTTTTCGCAGAAGATTTAATGCGTTTTGACAAAGAATTATTTTTAGAAAAAGTAATAACAGCTGGGGAGTTTGGTACTTTTGATATTACCCCAAGTGAGTCCTTAGCTCAGTTTATAGTTGATAATTATGACAATAAATATTTAAGAAGCGAATTGTTGTTTAGAACTAAGTCATATAATAGTCTAAATAAGCATATTGAAAATAAGTTAGTATTAAAGGGAAGTAAGTAGGTGTGTATTGCTTTTAATTATTTACAGAGAATAGCCACTTGTGCATATACTATTTTTTACATGCATTAGAAATAGTAGTTTTAAGAATAAAGTCGCACTATGTATAGCATAATTGAAACAAAATCTTAGATATTGTAGATATTTAGCTATAAGTCTTTAGAGGCTCAGCAAAACTTGGTTATATTTGCCTTACACTTTTACTTACAATTACTTTATGGAAGACTTAACTCTTGTTATCATTGATGATGAGCCTAATAATAGGGCACTGATACAAAAATACATTGAATTTTTATATCCTTTAAACACACATGTTTTTCATTTATGTGACTCTGTACAATCTGCTATACAAATACTAGACAAACATAGGGCTGATATTGTTTTTTTAGACATCGAAATGCCAGGTGAAAATGGATTCGAACTTTTTAAACAAATAGATACAAGTGATTTTGAGGTTGTATTTGTAACAGCTTATGCCGAACATATGTCCTACTCTGTAAATGAGTTAGGTTGTTTTGGTTATATCACAAAGCCTATTGAAAGAGATAATCTAAAGAGTATTTTCAATCGTTATCAGGATAAATACGAAAAAGAGAATTGCTTTCGTTTGATTTCTCACACCAACAATAAACGTGAACTTATTCATTTAGATGAAATAATTTATTGTAAAGGGGAGGGAAGTTATTGTGCTATTGTTACAGCTAAAGAAAAGTACATTCAAAGTAAGACCTTAAAAGATATTAAGAACAGACTTCCTGAGGACAGGTTCTTACGTGTACATAAAAGCTTTATTGTCAATTTAAATCACGTTAGAAATTATAGTAAAGAGCAAAAGCAAATTGAATTAAAAGTTCCATGTTTTGAAAGCTTGGATGCTTTACCAGTTTCTAAGACCTATAAGGATACGTTAGAAAAGCTAATCCTATGAAGTTAAAAAACCTGGTTGTATATTTATTACTCTTATTTTGCAGTCCTTTTTTACATGCTCAGTTTATTTTAAGTAAGCAATATACGTTAAATGAAGGATTGATATCCAATGATATTAATAAGGTTTTTATAGCCTCTAATAGCGATTTATACCTTGGTTCAAGCGCTGGACTAATCAAAAAGCAAATGGCTTTGTTTTTACAAGAGCCAATTAGCAAGGCCTTGAAGTTTAATAATATCTTTGATATCACAGAAGACAAAGATGGTGGTATATGGAGTGCGAGTTATGGACAGGGAGTTTTATACTTAAAAGCAAAAGAGTATAAACTTTTTGATCATAAAACGGATCTAATAAGTGATAGAGCTAGGGCTCTTTTTTATTATAATGACCAGATTTATGTAGGAACTCAAAATGGAGTTTCTATTATTAATACTGTGGATCATAGTGTTATAAGTCCTTATTTTGAGCAAGATAAAGATTACTATTTTGAAGTTAGTGGTTTTTTTCAAACTAAAGGACAAGTATATGCCACTACTATAAATGATGGAGTTTACTTAGTAAAGCCCGATACACTTGAGAAGGTTTTAGATACCAAAAAGATTCTTTCTTGTTATTCGGATAATAAGGCTATTTATTTGGGTACCCAAGATGGCCTATTAGAATTGTCTACAGAGAACTTACAATTGATACATAAATATGATTTAGATAATGTAAGAGATTATGTAGAAATTAATTGCCAGACCTATTTTCTAGCCTCTGGAGCTTACCAAAGTCAAGGAGGAATATTTAGTCTATGGGATAATGAGATCCATAGTTTAAGCTCGCAGTTTTCTTTACCTACTACTGGGTTAAGTAGTATGACATTTGATCCTAAGCATCATTTTCTATATATAAGCAGTAAAAATGCGGGTTTTTTTCAAGTTGATTTAGATGCCCCAGTGCGTCATGAGCCTCTAAAAGGGATAGTTTATACTATTGCTACTGCCAATAAAAAGGCTTTTGTGTTTGCCAAAGATGGCTTAAGTGTCTTTAAAAACAACCAAGTTTTAGATAAAATTGATTTAAAGCAATTCAAAGACTTTCAAGTAAAGAATTCCCATAAATACAGCCAAAGGGCTACTATTAAAGAGCATTTCTTCCCAATTGATTATTCTACCACTTATCAAGAGGTAGTGTTTTATAGTTCGAAAGTTTATAATAATAGTCTTTGGGTGAGTTCCAATATTGGTCTATTTGAAATAGATATGGCAAAAAGTGCTATTATTGATTACTATCCTGTACATACCTATGTGTTTGATTTTTATAAAGATAGTTTGGTAATGGCAGTGCCTTACGGAGGAATTAGGGTATTTACTGATATTAAGAATTTTGAATATATTTATTTCCATCATTGGGATAATGTGCGCTTAAATAAAGAGATATCCAATATCCCTACAGAGGTAGTATCTATGGCTGTAGGAGATAATGGGGTTTATTTTGGAACAGCTTTAAAAGGTGTTTTTCACTATAAAGATGGTTATTTCACCTCTTGGTATGAAAAGGGAATTTTACAAGAGAAGAAAATAAAGAAAATTAGTATAACCCCTAGTGAGCAGCTAATAGTTGCCACTGATTTTAACGATATTTATTCCATTAATACTACTTGGGATATAGAGGTGTTAGAACAGCAAATACCCAAGCCTATTGTTCCTTTTACTAAAGTAATAGGTCATGATATAAGGTTTTTAGAGCAAAAAAAGGATCTTTTATTTGTGGGTACTAACTTAGGAGTTAATGCTTTTGTTGGGGATAGACATTTCTTCTTGGACCAAGAACAGGGAATCTTCGATAGTAACCTTACTTGTGGTGTACAAGGAGATAGTATTCTGTATTTGGGGAGTTATGAGGGGTTTTTTGAGGTAAATACTCTTTTCTTTGGCTCGATGAATTCCTTTGACTTTGACATATCGCTAAGTGAGGTACTTATCAATGATAAAGCTATTGAACTACACGATTCAGATACTCAGCAGAAAACGGCTAGTTTGGTGCTAAATTCAACGCAAAACAATGTGGTGATTAACTTTGTAACTAGGCGATTCGAGTATCCCGATAAGATTAGCTTTCAATATCGCCTTATGCCAAGCGAACCTTGGAAACCTATTAAACAAAGCAATACTATTAGCCTGTTTTATTTAAACACAGGGCAGTACCATGTAGAATTACAGGTAAGTGACTTGGCAAGCGGGCAGGTTAAAGTCGTAGAGCTATTAGAGCTTACTATATCTCCTCCTTTTTATAAAACCTACTGGTTTATTACCTGTTGTTTTATCTTGCTTTTATGTGTTTTAGCCGTTATTTATAGCATTAGGATTTCTATATTAACTAAAAAACAAGAAAAACAACTTTATTATATATCCCAAAAGAATAAGGTACAAGAAAAACAGCTGCTACTAGAGAAACAATTAGCAGATGTAAAGCTTCAAGCTTTACAAAGTCAGATGAATTCTCACTTTTTGTTTAATGTCTTGAGTTCTATACAATTCTTTATCATTAGCAATGATGTGGATAAGGCCCTGTATTATATTGAGCGTTTTGCTAGCTTAATTCGTACAACTTTAACCTATTCGGATTACAAACAAGTTAACTTAAAACAAGAAATTGAGTACATAGAGAAATATATAGAAATTGAAAATATAAGGGTAAATAATAAAGTGAATTTTAAAGTAGAGATGGATGCGGATGCTGAGCCTACTAATATTTTTATTACCCCTATGTTATTACAGCCTTTTGTGGAAAACTCTATCATACATGGATTTAATAATACAGTAACTAATCCTACTATTACCTTAAAAGTAGTTCAATTAGCTCATTCTTGGCGCCTTATATTAACTGATAATGGGGTAGGATTCAAACAAGGGAATTCTACTAAAAGGGTTTCAAAGGGAATTAGTATTATTCAGCGCCGATTGGAGTTAACCAATAACAAAGACTCCTTGCGTATTGTTTCTAGCGACAAGGGGACTACCATAGAGATTGATTTGTAAAAGAGAATATTTCTAGGGGTTTATGTTTATAAAGGGGATAACAGTTTTTTAAAAAACACTAAAAATCCATATTAATAAATTCTTTGGTTTTTTCAACAATCTGCTCCATGTCTTGCGGGTTATCACTATAGAAGATAATACCTTGTAGATTACCATTATTAAAGTATAGTTGACTAGCAAGGTCTTGTTTGGGTGTATAGGTATAAAGCATGCCATTTAGGTTGTCTTTAAACATGGAATACTTGAATTTTAGACTACCATTTGGATAGTAGCCCTTTGTATTGGTTATATCTTTCATAACTTTTTTCTCATAGGCAAATTTACCATCAGGGTAATACCCTTTTGTAAGATTATAAGTCTTGTTTCGATCAAAAGAGTAATTGGTTTTTAATACTCCATTTTCAAAGTAAGCAGAAGTACTTTTAGAAAATTCACCGTCTTTAAATCTTCCTTTAACAGCATATTTTCCATTAGGGTGGTAATACCTAAAAGGGCCATTTAATTTATTGTTTTTATAGACAAATTGATTTTTTTTTAATCCGTTGTGGTCAAAATTAATTTGCTTTCCATGTCTTTTACTATTTTTTAAGACTGCAGTTGAGCTTAATTGTTGGTTTTCGTTATAATAGCGTGCTTTACCATGGTGTAGATTATCTTTAAATCTTGTGGTATACTTAATTTGCCCAGAAGGATAAAAATAGGTTGCTTTTCCAGTAATACGACCTTTTTTAAGTTTTAAAACAGATTCTCTATCTTTTTTGTTAGGGTAAAGTGTATATGCCTTGGAGCTATATGGTTTATTTGTATTAGGATAGTAATAGCGATTTTCTATTTTTTGCAAGGAGTCTAGATTTACGAGCTTATTTTGAGATAATAATTCAGAGGGAATACTAAGTAATAGAGTGAAAAAAAAGTATTGGAATAGTTTCATTACAAAATGATTAAGATTTAAAAAATTAAGTTACTGCTTTTCTTTGAATAATATATTGTTTTACTTAGAAGGTTTGTTGCGTATTTTAGAGTTTTCAAAAATGTTTTTTATCTTTTAAAGACCCCGATTTACTTGAAGATACGTTTTTATTTGTTTTATGGTTTTAAAATAGATTACCTTTAGGCCTTGTTAAAAGGGGTGCTGTTATTTAATTAACGGCTGAGATGATACCCAGGGGTTTTTCCCCACACTTTTTAGATAATGCTAAAAAAGGAAATTACGTAAATCATCTCATCATTTACTTATTTTAAAAGCTATATGATGATTCAAATTATCCAACAAATCTCTCTAGGGGAAGCCTTAGCAGTACTATTTTCCATTGTTCAAGTGACTTTAGCCACAAAAAACAACAGCAACACCTATTTATTTGGTATTGCAGGTATTTCATTAAGCCTTTATGTTATGTTTAGCTCCAAACTCTACGCCGAGTTTGTATTAAATCTTTATTACTTAATTATGAGTATTTATGGATGGATATTTTGGCGTTATGGTAGCCACAAAAAACAAAGTGAAATTTCCACTATCACAGGCAAAGAGCATTATATAGTTTGGGGTATTGTGGTAGGGACTTTCGTACTGTTTTATAATTTCTTGAGGTATTTTACTGATTCCGATGTTCCTATTTGGGATTCCTTAGTAAGCGCCTTTGCTTGGGCTGGTATGTGGCTTATGGCTAAGAGAAAAATTGAAAATTGGATTTTCTTAAATATCAGTAATATCATCTGTATTCCATTAATGATTCATAAAGACCTGTATTTATATGCCATATTAAATGTGTTTTTATTTATAATGGCAGTGATTGGTTACTTTAAATGGCGCCGAATTTTACAAAGTACAAACAGTTTTGTAAAAGCTTAAGCTTTGATTAAAAACCAAGTAGCTTTATACTTTTACCTAAGTGGTGTTTTTGTTAGAAGTAGAGTAGGTTTTAAAAAAGTAGAAATGCAAAATAAAACTTAAATAAATTAATAATGAGGTAGTTATGCGTTTATTTAAAATTTAATTACTACTTTTGCATCCCGAAATAAAAATAGATAAATGAAAAGAGTTGTTGAATACAGAAGACTTTTAGGAGTAGATAAAACTGCTACCTTACAAGAGTTAAAGACTATTTACAGAAATACAATGAAGGATTCGCATCCAGATAAATTTGCTAATGACGAGCAAGGATTGCAAGAAGCCGAGGTTAAAAGTAAAGCTGTAATTGAGGCTTACCACTTTTTAGTAAGTATCAATCCAGAGACTCATCAAAATAATCAAGAAGTATACCAGGCTACTGTAGTAGAATCTGCTATTTTTGATTTTTACTTTGAAAAGCAAGTATTGAAGATTCAACACTTAAATGGTGTTACTTATGAATACTTAGGAGTTCCTAGAAACACTTACATCAAAATGGTAAATGCAGATTCCCCTACACGTTTTGCAAAAAGACATATTTATGGGAATTTTGTATTTAGAAAAAGTGCAGAAGATCAAATGGTATAAGTACCAATTTAAAAAATACTTTAAAAAGGGTTGTTTAGTTGCTAAACAACCCTTTTTATATTTAAGTATAAACTAAAGTGGAAAGATTTATTTGTCTTATTGTCCTTGTTGTTAAGGCAGTACTCTAAGGGGCAGGAGCTATATAAAGTAGATTTATAAGTGAAACAAGGAGCTATATATTCTTTTTGAAAGGTGTTTTTCTCGTATATTTTTGTTAAATTTAGTAGAAAATTAATTTAGATATGAAAATAGCGATTCGTTTTACTGTGTTCTTTATAGTCACAATTGCCCTTATTTTTTTAACCTTCATTAAAACAAGTATAGGTATAGCCTTGATTGTTCTTGGACTATTAGGTATAGGGATTTATGATATTCTTCAAACCAAACGTACTATTCTTCGAAACTTCCCTATAATAGGGCATATGCGTTTTTTATTAGAAAGTATTTCACCAGAGTTGCACCAGTATTTTATTGAGGGAAACACTAAAGGAAAACCAATTAGTAGGAACGTGAGAACTTACGTATATGCTAGGGCTAAATTAGAAAATGAAAACCATCCCTTTGGTACAGAGTTAAATGTCAATGAGGAGAATTATATATGGATGCGCCACAGTATTTACGCTGGTAAACGCCTTAGTGAAGCTCCTCGTAATATAGTGGGAAATCACCAATGTAGCGCTCCTTATAGTGCTAGTTTGTTTAATATCTCAGCTATGAGTTTTGGAGCATTAAGTAAAAATGCTATTTCGGCTTTGAATCTAGGTGCTAAACAAGGAGGCTTTATGCACGATACTGGAGAAGGAGGGATTTCTCCTTACCATTTATTAGGTGGTGATTTAGTCTACCAAGTAGGAACGGGTTATTTTGGATGTAGAACACCAGAGGGAAAATTCTCTGCAGAAAATTTTGCTAAGACCGTTAATATACCCCAAGTAAAGATGATTTCTTTAAAGCTTTCTCAAGGAGCTAAACCTGGGCATGGAGGAATCTTACCTGCATCTAAAAACAACGATGAGATTGCTAAAATTAGAGGAGTAAAGCCTCATACTACTATTTTCTCTCCTCCAAGTCATACGGCTTTTTCTAATCCAATAGAAATGATGGAGTTTATCGCGGAGTTACGCCGTTTATCAGGTGGTAAACCAGTAGGCTTTAAACTAGCTATAGGAAGTAAAAAAGAGTTCATAGACATTTGTGAGGCAATTATTCAAACTGGTATTATTCCTGATTTTATCACCGTAGATGGGGGAGAAGGAGGAACAGGAGCTGCTCCTTTAGATTTCACCGATCACGTAGGTATGCCATGGGAGGAAGCTTTGTGCTTTGTAGTAGATACCTTAAGAGGGTATGATTTAAAGAAGCACATTAAAGTAATTACAGCCACTAGAATCTTTACAGCCTTTGATATCTTCAAAGCTCTTTGTATTGGTGCTGATATCACCAATTCAGCAAGAGGAATGATGTTGGCTATTGGATGTATACAAGCTCTTAAATGCCATACCAATGAGTGTCCAACAGGTGTGGCAACCAATAATGCCCGCTTGGTAAATGGTTTAGTCATTACAGAGAAAGATAAAAGGGTATATAATTACCACCAGCGTACTATCTCAGATTTTATGGATCTACTCTCAGCTGCAGGATGCCAGAGTATTCAGGATGTGTCTAGGGATTTTATCTATAAAAAACTACATGATAAAACCTATAGTTTCCAAGAGATTTACCCAGATGTAGAAATAGGAAGTTTATTAAAGACTTCCACAACTAACTAAAACAAAGACCCTTTAATTGGACTGACCCCAAAAAGTTGGACGAAGTTATGCAATCTTTTTAATATAATGAGCTCGGTATTCTACCGGGCTCATTCCATTTAAATTAATACGTATTCGCTCGTTATTATAATATTTTATATACTGTTTTATTTCCTGTGTCAACTCCAGTATGGAGTTGTATTTCTTTAGATAAAATAGTTCTGATTTCA
>NZ_JBTXLR010000015.1:0-67716 GCF_054871685.1 Myroides sp. LJL116 | reverse complement strand
CCCTTTTATACTATTCTCCCCATTTGAAATTATAGTTACTAAACGCAACTTAAATTCATAATTATATATCTGTTTTTTACTCATAAAAAATGCCCCAAAAAGTGTCTAACTTTTTGGGGCATGTCTATAGAAATATAATAAAGGGCTTTTATTTTAAAATTATAGCTAATAGTAGTAGGGTCAAAGTCCTTTTAGTAGTGTGTAAATACTTGAAATTTTAAAATATATACGCGATAATTTAAAGTTAAAAAACCTAAAAACAGCATAGTAAGTAATGGTACTTTTTACAAGTAAGACATGCTATTTCAAATTATAATAAAGATTAGTTTATAATAGTTAATTCTACTAATTCTCAAAAAACAGATGTCGTTATGGATCATTTTTGAACATTTACACAGTAGGAAATTAACCAAAAGCTAACTTTAAAGATGGAATAAAGAATAAGTTTGATTTATTTTTGCAATTTTTTAAATAAATATAAACTTCTGATTATGAATATTTTATATTAGTGTTTTCGAGGTAAAATAAAATAAAAAACAATAAAAATGAATTTTAAATTTTGACAAGAAGAATTTTTATATACATTTGCCTTATACAAATACGACAAAAAATGTTTTCAAATAAATTACATCATCATCATCATTTTCACTTGCACTCAAAGCGAGCAGATAATGTTGTGATGTTGTAACAAATAAAATAACTAATTATCCCGTTTGAGTTGTCAAACGGGATTTTTTGTTTTTATACGCATTTGTATAGTCTTACTTTCCTGTTTGTTAATTTAAAAGGGTTTTAAAAATATTAAAACGATGAGTAAATTAACTTTAGCCATTCAAAAAGGTGGCAGATTAAGTGAAAAATCTTTAGAACTTCTTAAAGAATGTGGCATAAAGATTCCCTATGGTGCAGGTAAATTAATTGCACAAAGTACCAACTTTCCCTTAGAGGTTTTGTTCTTAAGAGATGACGATATTCCAAGATATGTTCAAAATAATATTGCAGATATTGGAATTGTAGGGGAGAATGTCTTTTTGGAGGAGAACCTAGACTTAGATATTGTTCGAAAATTGGGATTCTCTGCTTGTAGACTTTCTCTAGCCGTTACTAAAGATGCAGATTACACCGGCTTAGATTATTTCCAAGGAAAGAAAATAGCCACTTCCTATCCTGTATTATTACAAAAGTTTTTAGATGAAAATAAGATACAAGCTACCATTGAAACTATTTCTGGAAGTGTAGAAATAGCCCCTAGTATTGGTCTTGCTCAAGGAGTTTGTGATATAGTAAGTAGTGGTTCTACCCTTATGAGTAACGGATTAAAAGAAGTAGAGAGTATTTTGTTTAGCCAAGCTATTTTGATAAAATCCAAAGAGTTATCCCAAGAAAAAACAAATGTGCTGAATCAGCTAGTGGAAAGAATAAACGCTCTTTTACTATCTAAGGAAAACAAATACATTTTACTTAATGCTCCAAATCAAAGCATAGAGCAAATAATCAGCATTTTACCAGGAGTGAAAAGTCCAAGTATCTTTCCCCTTGCTACCAAGGGATGGAGCTCGGTTCACTCGGTAATAAATGAGGATGACTTTTGGTCCAATATACAACGATTGAAACAAGCCGGTGCACAAGGTATTTTAGTGCTTCCAATAGAAAAAATGATCCTTTAAATTTTGCACTATGAAAGTATATAACACTATTAGTCAAGAGTACTGGTCAGCTTTGTGTCAAAGACCAAGTGCTACTAACAAAGAATTAGGACCCAAGGTAGAGGCAATATTACAAAGGGTAAAGCAGCAAAAAGATCAGGCGCTTTATGATCTAACTTTAGAATTGGACAAAGTGGCTTTGGATACTTTGACAGTAAGCAAGGCTGAGATCCAAGAGGCTCAAAACAAAATTTCTCCCCAGTTAAAGCAGGCCATCAAAATAGCCTATAATAATATATACACTTTTCACTCTAGCCAGGTAATAAACCACCCAGTGATAACCACTACTAAAGGAGTAGAGTGTTTTAGGCGTTCAGTCCCTATTGATAGAGTGGGGTTGTATATTCCAGGTGGATCTGCTCCACTTTTTAGCACTTTATTGATGCTTGGGATTCCTGCTAAAATTGCAAAATGCCCTAGCATTGTTTTATGTACTCCTTGTCAAAAAGACCAAAGTGTGGCCGTTGAAGTGCTATATGTAGCTAGTTTACTGGGTATTGAAACCATTTATAAAATTGGGGGAGCCCAGGCCATAGCTGCCATGGCTTATGGTACACAAAGTGTAAAGAAGGTAGATAAAATCTTCGGACCAGGTAATCAGTGGGTAACCAAAGCAAAGGAACTTGTACAAGTAGAGGGGGTAGGTATTGATATGCCAGCTGGACCTAGCGAGGTTTTAGTTATAGCAGATAATGGTAGTGATGCGGATTTTGTGGCAAGTGACTTATTGAGTCAATGTGAACACGGAGCAGATTCTCAAGTAGTATTACTTAGTAACTCTATGGATAAAATAAAGCAAGTGCAAGAATCCATAACCCAACAAATGCAGTCTTTACCTCGTAAAGATATCATAGAGAAGGCTTTAGTTAATAGTTTTGCCGTTTGTTTTGATACTATTGATCAGTGTATTGACTTTAGTAATAGATATGCTCCGGAGCACTTAATTATCAATGTTGAAAATCCTGAGCAATATGTTGATCAGATTAAAAATGCAGGTAGTGTGTTCTTGGGTAAATATACTTGTGAGAGCGCTGGAGATTATGCCTCAGGAACCAATCATACATTACCCACAGGAGGATATGCTAGGATGTATTCTGGAGTTAGCTTAGGTAGCTTCACAAAGGAAATAACCTTCCAATCCATAAGTAAGCAAGGTCTTTTAAATCTGGGTCCAAGTATCCAGACCATGGCTTTGAGTGAGGGATTAATGGCCCACGAACAAGCAGTTAGTATTCGACTTAAAAAAATTGACAATGAAAAATAATCTAGATTTTAAAAGCCTAATTCGAGAGAATATCTGGAATTTAGTTCCTTATACTAGTGCTAGAGAAGAGGATAATACCACCCAAAGCCAGAAGTATATTTACTTAGATGCTAACGAGAGTCCAAAGGGAGAGTATAATCGTTATTGTGATCCTTTGCAAAAAAAACTAAAAGCACAGATAAGTAAGGTAAAATCCATTAAGTCAGAAAATATATTCTTATCCAATGGTAGTGATGAGGTGATTGATTTGGTGTACCGCATTTTTTGCCAACCCTTGCAAGATAAAGTGGTGGTTTTACAACCTACCTATGGCATGTATAAGGTATATGCTGATATTCACCAAACCCAAGTAGTAGGAGTTGATTTAGATACTGACTTTACCCTAACTTCCAAAGTAGTTGATAAGGTATTAGCTGTAGAAAAAGCAAAGGTTCTTTTTATTTGTCAGGTGAATAATCCAAGTGGAAACCTACTTGATACCAAAAATGTGATTCGATTAATAAAAGAATTTGAAGGTATTGTAGTTTTAGATCAGGCTTATATAGACTTTGTAGAATTTAATGAGCTAGAAAATGTTTTTTTAAGGTATAAAAATGTCATTGTGATGCAAACCTTATCTAAAGCCTGGGCAGGGGCAGGGGTTCGATTGGGAATGGCCTTTATGGACAAGGAATTAGTCAAGGTATTTAATAAAGTAAAGTCTCCGTATAATATTAGTGAGCTCAATCAAAACCAGGCCCTAAAGATTGTAAGTGATCCCCAAAAGATGAAAGACAATTGCCAAAGTATTCTAGAGCAAAAAAATATTTTAGTAAAACAATTATCCTCTTTAAGTATTGTCCAAAAGGTATATCCTAGTGATGCTAACTTTATTTTAGTGGTTTTTAAAGATGCCAAAAAGGTGTTTGAATACCTGCAAAGTAAAGGCATTATCGTTCGTAATAGAACCTCTGTGGTAAAGGACTCTTTACGTATAACCATAGGTAGTCCTGAGCAAAACCAATTAGTAATCCAAAGTTTAAAACAAATTGAAAATGCGTAAAAAAGTATTATTTATAGATAGAGATGGAACTATTTTGAAAGAACCAGAAGACTTTCAAATCGATTGTTTCTCCAAAGTTAGTTATGTGAAAAATGCCGTAGTGGCTTTAAGTCGTATAGCATTAGAATTGGATTATGATTTAGTTTTAGTATCTAATCAAGATGGTATGGGAACCACAAGTTTTCCTAGCGAGGATTTTTGGCCTGTACAAAATGCTATGATAGATCTTCTAAAGAGTCAAGGGGTAGAGTTTAAGGATATTTATATTGATCCTTCTTTACCAGAGGAAAATTCTATTAATAGAAAGCCTGGAGTGGGTATGCTTGGTAAATACATCTATGGCAATTATGATCTGGCTAATTCTTTTGTAATAGGGGATAGACCAACAGATATAGAGCTAGCAAAAAACTTAGGTGCTCAGAGTATTTTAATTCAAGATGCTCAAAGTGCTTTCCAAAACCAAGATACTAGCCAGTGCGCCTTGGTTTGTGAAGATTGGCAGCTAATCTATACTTACTTAAAACAAATCTTTCGCACCTCTAAAGTGACAAGAGTAACCAAAGAAACAACCATCGATGTGGCGGTTAATTTAGATTGGGCTCAAGATAGTAGTATACAAACTGGATTAGGCTTTTTTGATCACATGCTTACCCAAATTAATAAGCATGGGAATATTGGTCTATCGGTACAGGTTAAAGGGGATTTATGGGTAGATGAGCACCATACCATTGAAGATACTGGACTTGCTCTAGGTCAGGCCTTTCAAGAGGCTTTAGGTAGTAAAAAGGCCATTGAACGATATGGATTCTGCCTGCCTATGGACGATTGTTTAGCTCAAGTGGCCTTAGATTTTAGCAATAGACCTTATTTGGTTTGGAAAGCCGACTTTAAAAGAGAAAAGATAGGGGATATGCCCTGTGAGATGTTCGAGCATTTTTTTGCAAGTTTTTGCCAAGGAGCAGGATGTAATATAAACATTGAGGCTAGTGGGGAAAATGAACACCACAAAATTGAAGCTATATTTAAGTGCTTTGCTAAAGCATTAAAAATGGCAGTAACTAAAAATACTATTTACTCTATTCCAAGCACAAAGGGAGTTTTGTAAAACTTACATTATGGACTAATAGCTCTTTTAATCTTGCGTTAGAGTGTTTTTAAAAGAGGTATATAATAAAAGAAACAATGAAAATTATTCCAGCTATAGATATTATTCAAGGTAAATGTGTTCGCCTTAGTAAAGGGGACTTCTCTACCCAAAAAGTTTACTCTGCCGATGTGGTAGAAGTAGCTAAGAGATATGAGGATCATGGAATTACCCATCTTCACTTAGTAGATTTAGATGGAGCTAAGTCTGGTAGGGTGATAAATTATAATGCACTAGAGGCTATTTGTGTGAAAACGAATTTAAAAGTAGATTTTTCAGGTGGACTATCTACCGATAAGGATTTATCTATTGCTTTTGAATGTGGAGCCAATCAAGTAAGTATAGGAAGTGTGGCTAGCTTAGAGCCGGATTTATTCTTAACCTGGTTAGATTTCTATGGAAGTGAGAAAATTATTCTAGGAGCGGATTGCCAAAATGGGCGTATTAAAACCAGAGGATGGCTAGAGGATAGTAAAGATCAAATCCTACCTTATCTGAATAATTATATGCAAAAAGGCATAAAGTATAGTATTGTAACAGATATTGATAAGGATGGTATGTTAGAGGGACCAAGTTTTTCCTTGTATGAAGACATACTAGCTCAGGGAGACATTTCTTTGATTGCATCTGGGGGAATTTCTTGTGTAGAAGACCTATATAGGCTAAAGGAAATAGGATGTTACGCAACAATAGTTGGCAAGGCTATTTATGAGAATAAAATCACATTAAAACAGATCGAAAAGTTATGGTAGAAAACAGAATAATCGCATGTATGGACATCTTAGGCGATAAGGTTGTAAAGGGAGTAAACTTTGTTAATTTAAAAACTTTAGGAGATCCTATTGCAATGGCTTTAGAGTACCAAAATCAACAAGTAGATGAGTTAGTCTTTTTAGATATTAGCGCTACAGTAGAGCAAAGAGAGCCTTTTTTGCAATTAGTAAAAAAGATAAAAGACAAAATATCCACTCCTTTTTGTATAGGAGGAGGTATAAAAACTTTGGAGCAAGCCAAGGCTATTATACAAAGTGGAGCAAGCAAGATAGCTATTAATTCTAGTGCTATTGAAAATCCGAATTTAATAAAAGAATTAGTTAAATGTCTTGGTTCTAGTAAAGTAGTGGTGGCTATTGATGTGAAAAACATAGACGGACAATGGTGGGTTTTCACCCATGGCGGGAATATTCAAAGTAAATACAAAGCAGTAGAATGGGCCCAAGAAGTAGAGCGTTTAGGTGCTGGCGAAATTCTTCTAACCTCCATGAATAACGATGGACAGTGTCAGGGTTTTGCTTTAGATATTACCAAAGAGATTGCCCATAGTGTTTCTATTGGAGTAATTGCCTCCGGTGGAGCAGGAAAGGTAAGTGATTTTGTAGAGGTATTTGAAAAAACAAAGGCAACTGGTGCTTTAGGGGCTAGTGTATTTCACTATAACGAAGTAAGTGTAGATCAAATTAAAAAGGCCATTAAGCAAACAAACAAATAAGAAAATGCAAGAATATATCGATTTTAATAAAGGAGATGGCTTAGTGCCTGCTATTATACAGTGTAGTACTACTAAAGAGGTGCTAATGCTTGGTTATATGAATAAGGAAGCTTACAACCAAAGTATACAGCAAAATAGGGTTAGTTTTTACAGTAGAAGTAAAAAGCGTTTATGGACAAAAGGGGAGACTTCTGGAAATTACTTATCTATTGTTCAAATTACTTTAGATTGTGATAAAGATGCCTTACTTATTCAGGTACAGCCACAAGGCCCAGTATGCCATACAGGTAATAGATCGTGTTTTGATCTAGTTTCAGAGCAAAGAGAAGATAGTAAAGAAGATTCTGCACAGGCACTGCAAAGACAAAGCTTTGTTTTAAAGCTAGAGAAAATCCTCCTAGATAAGCTTCAGGAAAATCAGGCTGATTCCTATACAGCTACTTTAGCTTCTAGAGGAATAAATAAGGTAGCTCAAAAAGTAGGTGAGGAAGCAGTAGAGCTTGTTATAGAGGCAATGAGGGATGAAAAAGAACTTTTTTTAAACGAGGCTGCTGATTTATTATACCACTACTTATTGCTTTTAAGAGTGAAGGGATATAGCCTTTTAGAAGTAGAACAAATTCTGCAGCAAAGGCACTTAGACAAGACAAAGTAACTTTATAATGAAGTATATAGTGTGTAATAAGATAAATACAAAAGAAGCTCATCAAAGAGCTAAGTTTTACAGAATATATAAATAAGAAAAGGCTGCCTTAAAAAAGACAGCCTTTTGCTATTTATAAACTTTGCTTATTATTTTGCATTGTTTTCTTCGATCCAGTTTTTCGCATTTACGAAAGCTTGCATCCAAGGAGAAACTTGGTCGTTTCTTCCCTCTGGGTAGTTAGCCCAATGCCATTGGAATAAAGAACGCTCAATGTGTGGCATCATCACTAAGTGACGACCTGTTGAATCACACATCATAGCGGTGTTATAATCTGAACCGTTAGGGTTTGCAGGATATTCTTGGTAAGCATATTTAGCTACAATATCATAAGCAGATTCTTCTTGTGGTAGGTTAAATTTACCTTCTCCATGAGAAATCCAAACTCCTAAAGTACTTCCAGCTAAAGAAGATAACATTACAGAGTTATTTGGCTGTACAGTTACTGATGTAAAGTTACTCTCGTGTTTTGCAGAGTTGTTATGTAACATTTTTCCGTGCTCTGGGTGTTCTGGGTTAATTAACTCCAATTCCATGAACAATTGACATCCGTTACAAATACCAACAGATAAAGTATCTTTTCTTGCAAAGAAGTTCTTTAATGCTGTGTTAGCTTTTTCGTTGTATAAAAATGCTCCAGCCCATCCTTTAGCAGAACCAAGTACATCCGAGTTAGAGAATCCTCCAACAGCTCCAATGAATTGGATATCTTCTAAAGTTTCACGACCACTGATTAAGTCTGTCATGTGAACGTCTTTTACATCAAATCCAGCTGCATACATTGCATTGGCAACTTCTCTCTCTGAGTTACTTCCTTTTTCACGGATAATAGCCGCTTTTGGACGTGGTTTACTCGGGTCAATTACAGGTAATTTACCATCGAAATCTGCTGGGAAATCAAAGTTTAATCTCTGATTTTTATAGTTGTTAAAACGCTCAGTAGCTGTATTGTTTTTACTTTGTTTTTGATCTAATAAATAAGATGTCTTATACCAAGTATCTCTTGTTGCAGGTACATCGAAAGAGAAAGTATCTTCGAAGTTAGTGATATTCACTACTTCTTTATCCGTTACTTGTCCAATTTTCTCAATAGCAATATTATTTGCTTTAAGAACTTGTTCTAATTCTTGGTCATTTGTAGCCTGGATAACTAAAGCGATATTTTCGTTAAATAATGCCTTAACGCTATCTTTTTGGTTTAATACTGTTAGATCGTAGTTAGCTCCTAAATTAGTATCAGCGAAACTCATTTCTAATAAAGTAGTGATTAATCCTCCACTTCCAATATCGTGTCCTGCTGCAATTAATCCTTTTTGAACTAATTCTTGTACAGTATTAAATGCGTTTTTAAAGTAAGCTGCATCTTTAATAGTAGGTGCTTGGTTACCAATTTTGTTTAAAATTTGAGCAAAAGAAGAACCTCCTAATTGTAACTCATCTTGAGATAAGTTGATGTAGTAGATAGAACCTGCGCTTTTCTTTAAAACTGGCTCTACAATTTTAGTGATATCTGTAGTATTTGCTGCTGCAGATATAATAACTGTTCCTGGAGCAATAACATCCTGGTTTGGATATTTTTGCTTCATAGATAAAGAGTCTTTTCCAGTTGGAATATTAATTCCAAGATCGATAGCGAATTTAGAACAAGCCTCTACAGCATCGTATAAACGCGCATCTTCTCCTGGGTTATTACAAGCCCACATCCAGTTAGCAGAAAGAGAAACACTCTTTAAACCTTCTTTTAATGGAGCCCATACAATATTTGATAAAGCCTCTGCAATTGCATTTCTACTTCCTTTAGCAGGGTCAATTAAAGCAACAACTGGAGCATGTCCAATACTTGTAGCAACTCCTTCTTTTCCTTTAAAATCTAAAGCCATAGCTCCTAAGTTATTTAAAGGTAATTGAAGAGGTCCTGCACATTGTTGTTTAGCAACTCTACCACCAACACAACGGTCCACTTTGTTTGTTAACCAGTCTTTACAAGCTACTGCTTCTAATTGTAAAACTTGGTCTAAGTACATAGGGATGTCTTTGCTTTGGTATTCTAATTCTTCAAAAGTTTGCTCTTTTGTAGAATCTTCCATGATTGTTTTTGGAGAACTTCCAAACATATCACTTAGGGCAAAATCCATTGGTTTGTCCCCTTTTGTTTTAGATTCAATAGTAAAGCGATCATCATTAGTCACTTCTCCTACTGTATACATTGGCGCACGTTCTCTTTCAGCTACTCGCTCTAAGATCTCGATGTCTTTTTTACCAATAACAAGTCCCATTCTTTCTTGAGACTCATTTCCAATAGTTTCTTTTGCTGATAAAGTAGGGTCTCCAATAGGTAATTTGTCTAAATCAATATTACCACCTGTTTCTTCTACTAATTCAGACAAACAGTTTAAGTGTCCACCAGCTCCGTGATCGTGAATAGATACAATTGGATTGTGCTCTGATTCAACCATTCCACGAATTGCATTGGCAGCTCTTTTTTGCATCTCTGGGTTACTACGTTGGATAGCATTTAATTCAATTCCTGAACCAAAAGCTCCTGTGTTGGCAGAAGATACTGCTGCACCTCCCATACCGATACGGTAGTTTTCACCTCCTAAGATTACGATTTGATCTCCTTGTTCTGGAGTGTGTTTAATTGCTTGGTCTAATTTACCATAACCAATACCTCCAGCTTGCATAATAACTTTGTCGTATCCAAGAGTTTGATCTTGTTCTTGGTGTTCGAAAGTCAATACAGAACCAGTAATTAATGGCTGTCCAAATTTGTTTCCAAAATCAGAAGCACCATTAGAGGCTTTGATTAAAATATCGATAGGACTTTGGTATAACCATTGTCTTTCTTGTACTTTTTGTTCCCATGGACGGTCAGATAATAAACGAGAGTAAGCTGTCATGTAAACTGCTGTTCCCGCTAATGGTAATGAACCTTGTCCACCTGCTAAACGGTCACGAATCTCACCTCCTGAACCTGTTGCAGCTCCATTAAATGGCTCTACTGTAGTAGGGAAGTTATGTGTTTCTGCTTTTAAAGAAATTACAGAATCGAAATCTGTTTCTTGGTAAAAGTCAGGTTTATCTGCTGATTTTGGTGCGAATTGCGTTACTTTAGGTCCTTTGATAAAAGCAACGTTATCTTTATAAGCAGATACGATATCGTTAGGGTTTTGTTTTGAAGTTTCTTTAATTAAGTTAAATAAAGAACTTGGTTTTTCTTGTCCATCAATAATAAATGTTCCACCAAATATTTTGTGACGACAGTGCTCTGAGTTTACTTGTGAGAAACCGAATACTTCAGAGTCGGTTAATTTACGTTGTAATTTTTCAGATAAGTTATTTAGATATTCTACTTCCTCTTGGTTTAAAGCTAAACCTTCTTGTTGGTTGTACGCTTGAATATCATCAATATAGATGATTTTCTCTGGTGCAATATCTATGTGGAAGATATTTTGGTCTAAACCGGCAAATTTCTGAGATAACATTGGATCAAAGTCCTGTGTGTCTTCTTGAGTTTGAAATTCTTCAATACGTGTAATTCCTTGGATTGCCATGTTTTGAGTAATTTCCACCGCATTAGTACTCCATGGAGTTACCATAGTTGCGCGAGGTCCTACTAAAGCCTTGTCAAGACTGGTTTGGTTTAAGTATTGTGCATTACCAAATAACCAGTTTAACTTTTGGATATCTTCATTAGATAAATCGTTCTGAGCTTCAACAGCATAGAACTTTCTCGAAGGGTTTTCGAAGAAATGAATCATTATGTTATGAATATTAAGTTGTTGTTGTAAGGTGCAAAAGTAGCTAAAAAAAGTCAATAAAAAAACTATTCTTAAGGGTGTTAAACAATAGAGTTATAGTTTGATTTTAGCTTTGGTATATAGTTGGGGTTTGCCTTGTTAAAAGCAATTATATAAGTTTTAAAGACTCTGTATTTTTTTTATAATGCCTTTTAACTTGGGTTTTTTACGCCTTTTTTATCCTATTGTAAATTAGCTCTGTATAGAGAATTAAGTATGCTTGTGTTTCAATAATAGAGTTAATGCTGTTTTGTAGCCAAAAGGGAACAAAAATCTAAGAAAAATAAAACCAATAGGTATTCATTGTATTAGTTAATGCCTTGATTGCACGTGCTATAGGTTAAATAGTTTTTTTTTCTCTTAACTTACTGATAGTAAAATGGTAGAGGATAAAATGTTTTTTAAATTCGATTGGGTTTTATTTTAAAAGTAAGTCTTTTTTCACTTACTTTATCAGGATTAACAACCTTAACTTAATAATTATGATAAAGAAGTTTATACTCCTAGGGGCAGTATTTTTTCTCTCCTCCATACTACATGCCCAGTTTCGTACTGTAAAGCAAACGGATTCTAAAGGGTTTACCTATGAAATTGTAGAAAATGACCCTTCTAAAACTAGGGTTTATACCTTAAGTAATGGCCTTAAAGTATACTTAGCACAAATTAAAGATAAGCCTATTATACAAACTTATATTCCTGTAAGGGCTGGATCGAATAGCGATCCTAGTGACAATACTGGTTTAGCCCATTATTTAGAGCATATGTTATTTAAGGGAACTAGTAAATTAGGAACTAGCAATTGGGAAATTGAACAACAGTATCTACAGCAAATTGAAGATTTATATGAAAAGCACAAGGCGGAGAATAACCCTGAAGTGAAAAAATCTTTGTACCAGCAAATAGACTCTATATCCAAAATAGCCTCTTCCTTTGCAATAGCTAATGAGTATGATAAGTCTGTGGCTACTTTAGGAGCTGTAGGAACAAATGCTCATACTTGGTTTGAAGAAACCGTATATCAAAATACCATACCATCTAATGAATTAGATAAATTCCTATTTATAGAGTCCGAGCGATTTTCAGAACTTGTTTTGCGTTTGTTTCATACCGAATTAGAAGCGGTTTATGAGGAGTTTAATCGTGGACAGGACAATGATGGAAGAGCTGTTTTTGAGGCTATCTTTCAAATGTTATTTCCCGAATCTAATTACGGGCAACAAACTACTATCGGTACTTCGGAACACCTTAAAAACCCTTCTATGATAGCTATTAAAGATTACTTTAATAAATATTATGTTGCCAATAATATGGCTATTGTATTGGTAGGAGATTTAGAGTTTGAGCCTACTATAGAAATGGTCAATAATTATTTTGGAGATTTTAAGTCCTCTAAAGATATTGTGGAGTATGTAGCCCTTGAGAAGCCTCTTACTAAAATTCAAAGTCGTGAAATATTTTCTCCCGAGGCCGAGAATGTCCAATTTGCCTTTCGTTTTGATGGAGTAAAAAGCCAGGATCCTCTATATGTAAAGATGATTGACTTACTTCTTACCAACGGTACAGCTGGATTAATAGACTTAAATATTAATCAAAAGCAAGCTGCATTACAAGCAGGAAGTATGTCTTTGGTTTTGAAAGATTACTCTGTGAGTTATTTTTCAGGTTACCCAAATCAAGGACAAACTTTAGAAGAGGTACAGCAATTGATCTTGGATCAAATTCAAAAAGTAAAAGATGGGGATTTCCCACAGTGGCTATTAGAGGCTGTTATTAACGAAGCAAGAGTAGATGCTATGAAAAACCTTGAAAGTTACCAAGGTATGGGCTCGGAGATGTATACAGCTTTTGTTCAAGGTAGATCTTGGCAAGAGGTAGTTTCAGAAATTGATCAAATGGCTAAAATCACCAAAGCGGACATTGTTAAGTTTGCCAAAGAGAATTACAAGGATAATTATGCAATTGTTTACAAAAGAAAAGGCGATAAACGCAATTTGGTTTATGTAGAGAATCCAGGTATTACTCCAATTGATCTTAATAGAGAGAGCGAGAGTGTGTTTTATAAGGAATTAAATGAAATTAAAGTAAAGCCAATTGAGCCTGTTTTTATTGATTTTAAAAAGGCGATTGCTCAAAGTAAACTAAGTCCAACTTCTACTTTATACCATATTGAGAATACAACCAATGATCTAGGTACGGTTACTTATATCTTTGATATGGGAGCTGATAATAGTAAGAAATTACTTCCTGCTTTGAATTATTTGGATTTGTTGGGAACCGATAAATATTCGGCAGCTCAAATAAGAGAAGAGTTTTATAAATTGGGAATAAGTTTTAGTTATTCCGTAAGTAGTGACCAGAGTTTTATTAGCCTATCTGGGCTAAATGCATCAATGGACAAAGGTATTGCTTTAGTTGAGCATTTATTTAAAAATGCAAAAGTAGATCAAACGGCTTTGGATAACTTAATAGATCAATACTTTAAGAGTAGAGAGGATCAAAAGACAAATAAAAATAGCATTAAAGCTGCTTTGAATGCATATACTGCAAGTCAAGGAGAGCTGAGTAGATTTACAAATGTGCTTTCTAAAGAAGCCTTACAAGGGCTTAAAGCAGACGAGTTAGTAGGTATTATACATGGACTTTTTAACTATAATCACGATGTTTTCTATTATGGAAACCAAGTCAAACAGGTGGAAGAATCGATAAAATCTGTCCATAATTTAGGTAAGGGTCAAAAGGTGCCAACAGCAGTAGTTTTTGCGGAGCCAGAAACGGCCAGAAATGTATATTTTGCTCCTTATGAAATGGTTCAAGCTGAAATTAGTTTCCGCTCAAGAGAGTCTTTATTTGACAAAGATTTACTTGCATACTCTAGTGTTTTTAATGATTATTTCGGAGGTGGAATGGCATCTGTGGTTTTTCAAGAGATACGTGAAAGCAAAAGTTTAGCTTATTCGGCTTATGCTTCTTATGCTAACGCAAGTAAACTTGGAAATCATAACTATGTGATTGCTTATGTAGGAACCCAAGCAAATAAATTACCTCAGGCAGTGGATGCTATGATGGAACTTATGAATAATATGCCTGCAGCTCAAAATCAATTTGACAATGCTAAGAACTCGAGTTTGAAAAATATTGCAACCCTTCGTTACACTAAGGCGCAAATTTTTTACTATTGGCTAAGTCTTAAAAAGCGAGGTATAGATTATGATATTAATAAAGATATCTACACGCAAACCAAAGATATGCAATTGCAAGATTTAGTGAATTTCTTCGACAACCACGTTAAAGCAAAGACCTATAACGTAGGTTTAATGGGCAAGAAAGAGGAATTAGACTGGCAGAGTGTTCAGAAGCTTGGAAAGGTAATTGAAGTAAGCTTAGAAGAGCTATTTGGGTATTAATAACCAAAAGAGAACTGAATAGATTACAAGGTAGGGTAAAAGAAGATTTTATCCTGCCTTTTTTTATCTTTAAGTATTTGTTGTGTAGGTGGTTGGTAGTGTTTTAAGTAAAAAACAAAGGAGCTATTTTATATAAAACAGCTCCTTTATTAGGTTTTATTGGTTATTAAACCGCAATATCAAAATCTCTTAATGTTTGGTTTAAAGAAGTCTTTAAATCAGTAGACTCTTTTCTTTTTCCAATAATTAAAGCGCAAGGTACTTGGTATTGTCCTGCAGGAAATTCTTTGGTATAAGCTCCTGGAATAACTACAGAATTCGCAGGTATATGTCCATTGTAATAGATGGGTTTGTCTTGGGAAACATCGATTATTTTGGTCGATTTAGTAATAACTACATTTGCCCCTAAAACGGCTCTCTCTCCTACAATTACACCTTCTACTAAAATACATCTAGATCCTATAAAGGCACCATCTTCAATAATTACTGGTCCGTTTTGTAAAGGTTCTAAAACTCCACCAATTCCAACTCCACCGGATAAATGTACATCCTTTCCAATTTGGGCGCATGAGCCTACTGTTGCCCATGTATCTACCATCGTACCTGAATCAATATAAGCTCCTATATTTACGTAACTAGGCATAAGTACAACTCCTGGAGCAATATAAGAACCATATCTAGCTACTGCATTAGGTACTACTCTAATTTGTTTTTGTGCAAAATCTTTCTTCAAAGGCATTTTGTCATGGTACTCAAATGGCCCCATTTCTATGGTTTGCATCTTTTGGATACTAAAATAAAGAAGTACTGCTTTTTTTATCCATTGGTTCACTACCCAGTTGTTATCTTGCTTTTGGGCTATGCGTAACTCCCCTTGATCTAAAAGGGCAATTACTTTGGATATAGCTTGTTGGACAGTGTCTTGTTTTAGCAAGTCTTTATCTAGCCAAGCTTGCTGAATTATTTGCTGAAGATGCTGCATATATTGGCTTTTTTTAGGTTATTTTATTGCTCTAATGACCGCCATTAAGTCCAGGTCACCTAAACCTAAATCAGCGGCTTTTTGGTAATCACCACTTACTGCTTGTGACAAAGGAGTATCTAAGCCTTGGTCTTGAGCCAAAAGAATGTCTTTAAGCATGAATTTTAAAGGGAAAGCTACTGGGTAATGATCCTTTAAAACACCTGGTGTTTTAATTTGTGTCATAGCCGATCCACATGCGCTATCGTTCACAATTTGAGTCATCATTGCTTTGCTAATACCCTGTTGATTTGCAAAATTGACTGTTTGAGCAAATCCATCTACTACAACAGACATATAGTAATTAATAGCTAGTTTAGCTTTACTTCCCATCCCAACTGCTCCAAGGTAATAATGTTTGCTTCCAAGAATTTCAAAAAACTCGATACCATCTTGGTAGATTTGAGCATTATCCGCTCCAATTAAATACAGTAAAGTACCATCTTGGGCTGGTTTTACACTTCCTGATACAGGGGCATCTATGTAAATGGCTTCAAAGCTTTTCAATAGAGTATTGAATTCAACTGCAGCCTGTGGTGAAATGGTACTAGAGTTTATAAAGGTTTTTCCTTTAATAGGGTAAGTAATGATTTGTTGAAAAACTTCTCTACAAACTGCATCGTTTGGTAAGGTTAAAAAAATCACTTCTCCATTTTGGATAACTTCTTTTAAGTCTTGGCTTGGCTTAGCCCCAAATTGCTCAGTAGTGGAAACATCTTTAGAGTTTCTTTGAAGATAGGTTATTGAATAATTCTTTTTCAATAAATTAATAGCCATTGGTGTGCCCATATTGCCTAGACCAATCCATCCAAGTGTTTTCATACTATAGTTTTTTAGGTGATTATTTTTTTACAAGAATGCCTTGCCTAACAAATATAACTAAAAATATAGGCCTTTTAGCTACTGTTTTAGCTTTTTTTATGGTGCTTTTGTAATTTACTAAGTGGAAAAAAACATTAAAACTGCATAATTTGGAATTTTAGTAAAAAAAATATTCAACAAGAGAAATTTTGTAGTGAAGAGGGGTTTTTATTGGCAGTGGTGACACTAAAAATTGATTTATAATAGTTTAAAAAATCAATTGATAGGTTGGTTAAGGATTTTTGAAGGGGGTGTTGATACGTTTTAGTGTTGTTTTTGATATGCTTCACTAAAGAAAATAGGGGGTTGAGCTAAAAAAAGTATTTTTTTTAAAAAACTGTTATTATATTTGCGCTATAGAAAACAAGTAATAGACGAATTTGTGTTTACCGCTTTTCATTAAGCAAGTTGATTGAATTTCTTAATCGCACTATGTTTATAGTTTTTAAAAAGTATTTTAATAAATTATAAGCAAAAAGAAAGATTAATATAACAAACCATTAGTAGTCTTTATCGAATATGCTTTGTAATTTTCCAAAGCATAAAAGGAGTGGTCTTCCTTTGTTTAAAAAAGACTATTATTATTTTTATTTTTTTTTAGAAAAGCACAAAATAAATGTATGGGTTAGTTTGTCATCCATTTGTGCTAATCTTAAGTTATTACACAGCTAGACTTTAAACTTTGGATAAAGAGTACCTTGTAAGTGGTGATTTTTTTCACTTTTTATTCATTGTTTAAGCTAGTGTAAAGCCACCTCTACCCATTGCTTTGCACTAATCCAACTGCTATATTATGTTGGTTTTTAATCTCTCTCATTACAAAAGAACTATGCGTACTTCCAATGCTGTCTAAAACAGAGAGTTTGTTGAAGACAAAATCTTGGTAATGTTTCATATCATTGGCATAGACTTTTAATAAGAAATCAAATTCTCCAGACACGTTATAGCATTCTACTACTTCATCAATTAAATCGATGTCTTGTATGAATTTATTGTGTAATAATCTACGGTGTTGTTTTAACTTGACGTGACAAAATACAATAAAGCCTCTATTTAATTTTTCAGGGTCAATTAAGGCGATGTACTTCTTTATGTATCCTTCTTTTTTTAAGCGTTTAACTCTTTCAAAAACAGGGGTAGGGGATAAATTTACCATTTGGGCTAATTCCTTAGTGGTTAAATCTGAATTATTCCCCAGGATTTCTAAGAGCTTTAAATCCGTGTTGTCTAAATTGTGCATGTTCAGGTTTTAATTTTGGTTATAGGTAAATAGTCTTTGTAAAAAGATCTTTGCCTTTTAAAGGGCAGAGGCAATGTTTTTTTAGCAAAGAAGGTTATTGGTAGTGTACACGATAATTGGTTACAAGGATAGAGAATAACTATGTATAAAGCGCCTGCTTTACATAGGGGGAGGATTCTTTTCTTTTAGAACGCTGCGTTGTACTTTTTAATTTTTAAGGGTTAGCTAGGGTATTGCAACTAGCATTTCTCTTGATCTCTTACATAGAAGGATAGATTGATAATGCGGTTTAATTTCTCTTTATCAATAGTAGTAGGTGCTTGAGAATATAGTTCACTCTTTAATAAAGAAACAATTTGGAAAAAATCCTCACTTATATTATCATAGTATAACTCTAGGTCTTTTTCATTGCGGTGAGTAAGACACTTTAAGTTTTTACTATGCTCTAAAAGGTTACCTACATAATCCAGGATTTGATCATAGGTTTCATAGGAAGTATGCATTTGTAGATAACCAAATTCAAATAAGAGGTCTTGTAGGTTCACTACTTCTCTTTCTATGGATTTATTATGACTTAAGCCAACTTGTAAGTTTTCTTTTTGTAGTATTATATTTAACTGGGTTAAGAATTGAAAGAACACTTTTTGTTTTTTTATAAATACCCTTAAGTTTCTTTCTCTAAATAGTTCACTTTTGGTTTGCCCTTGTAAGAGTAATACAGTAATAATAGCTGTGATTACTACTCCAAGTAAAGTCCCAAAGAATTGAGCAGGTAAACTTCCTAATTCAAATATTTCAAAAGTCACTGCAGTTATTAAAAAGATAATAGTACAAATTACTATTCCTACTCTTGCCCAGTTGATGTTTTTTAGCATTGTGAACTATGGTATTATAATTTTAGTGTATATAGTTGGTGGTTTTGTGTAGCCTATAAAGGCCAAGACAAAATACAACTTATTTTGATGTATTGGTAGGTTTTAGTGCTTTGTTTTTATTGTTTTTATTTCAAGTAGTTTTGGATACTACAAAGGTGTACGAGACCTTTTTAAAAAATGCAACCCCCTTAGCTGGACTAATAACAAACAATGGGTAAAATCACCCTAATGTTTACCCAATGTTAGGTCTGTGTTAGAAAAGGGAGGATATAGAAATTAATTCTTAATAAAGTATTAAAAATATATTTTTATGTGGGATTGTGTTTTTTATTGCTTATGTTTACTACAGTAAAATATTAAAAACACAGCTATGAGAACACGTTTTATGTTTGATTTTGCAAAGACAGTTTTAGTGAATGTTAGCTTTGATCCAACCTTATTCTACAAAGAATTAGACAAAGCTTTAAAGAATTTATTACCTTATGATGTAGAACAATTAGGACGCTGGGTTAGCTCCTATGTAAAAGGAAAACCAGAGTTACATGAATCTTTGGATTTATTAGAAGCCTATTAATGGAATTTTTAAAGGTAATTGGATAACAATTTTATTGTTTTAAATTATCTTATAATATAAAAAGGAGTTTAGTTTTTTAGCTAGAATCTTTTACTTTTCTTGAATACATGACAGTCTTTTTTAGCTTAAAAGCTAAAGATAAGGAGCTGTTTTTATAAGAATGTAAGACTAAAATATTGGCATTATTGTGCCTTACTGTATAAAATAATCAAAAAAAAGCACTCCATTTAGAGTGCTTTTTTTTGATTAAATCAATTCACCTTCTACAAAGACTGTTGCTGCAACCATCACACTAAATAATGGTGTCTCAATTGAGTCAGTGAGTAAGATGCTTGGGCATGCATCTATTAAAACATAAACTGGGCGAAGATATGGGAACCTAAGAGAAAGAAGTCTTATTCAGGAAAATCACAAGTACAACTTTGAAGAGTCAGATTAAACTTCCCATTGACAACAGAGCTAAACTAGCGCAAACAAATTGTTATTTAGGGTTACAACTAAGCTTGTAGTAACTTACAACAAATTAAAACTAACTCTAAATACTATTTATTATGCAAGTAGAACTTATTACTAAAGAAGTTTTTGAGATTTTTAAACAAGAGATTACTACCTAGATTAGAAGGTAAAGTCCTTCTAATAGAAAGATCAAGAAACAAAATAATGGATCAAAAGTTATGAGGTAAGAAAGCTTCTTGGTATTTCTCCTGATACTTTGCAAAATATGAGAATAAATGGTACCATGCCTTTTAAGAAGATTGGTGAATGGATGTTTTATAGAAACGGGGATATTTTAAAGATGATAGAGAGTGAATGAGATGCCCTCTTCTATTAGATAAATAGCGACTTTTAGGCTTTTGTGACAACATAAAATAGCCGCCCTTTTAAATCTTATTAAATTTATTTTCGATCTCCTTTAAACGATTAAGTAAATCAGTCCAATTTAAGCTATCACCAATAATCATGTGCTCTTGCATCGTTTTATAGTCTTCTTCCCATTTACCAGATACTTCCTCTGGAGGTAAAATACTCAATTTACCTTTTTTATGATTCGAATAATCTATCCCTCTTAAAGGCGTTACTTTTTGTCGATGATCAACAATACTAATAAACAAATCATCATCAACTACTGCTTGTTCACCGAATTATGAAGCCATAATTTTGTCTAAATCGTAAAAATGTCTAGTTAGTCGATCAGTCCTAATATTTTCAATTGCCTTTGAGAATTCTTCGTGCAATAACAATACTTTCTCAATTAAAGTACGAGTAGGAACAACTACTTCTACATTAAATGCTGGTAAAGCAAAAGGCGATTTTGAAAATCCCGAATCAATATATGAAATAATAGGTTTTGACTCAGATGGTTCAGTTAGCGATCTAGCCCCCATTTCAAGTAAAACACGCTGCTCAATATATGCATTAGTAGCAGGGACACTTGATTGATAATAAACCTCTAGAGTATTAGGATCACTTGTATCGTCAACATGGTCGTTATACTTAATTTCATATAAACTCGGATCTACTCCCAACTTTGTTAATTGATGTATTAACTCTTCTCTAAATTCATTAATAATAAATCCTCCAGAAGCCTTTCTAAGTTTTTTAATTTGTGTTTTAGAATCAAGCTCACCAAATGTCTGTCAACAATCAAATCAATATCTTCTGAAAAACGTTGTATTAAACTATAAGCTTTACTCAGGGAGGTTCCTCCTTTAAATATAATAAAACCTGCATATTTAGATTGAAATATTGCCTTTAAAAGAATACAAACCCACCAATCTTTCTCTATTACAAAAGCTGGTAATCCATAAACAGCTTCAGCTTGTTTTAGTACAGCAACTCTTTGTTGTTCTGATAAATTAATCCATATACTCCTGTTTATAATAAAGTTTTTTTATTTCATTTTGAATCCAAACCGAAGCAAATTTTAATTGAGATTCTATCACCTGCTGATCTATTTTATCAATAGCTAATTTGATAGTATTTAAAAAAGAATCTGTAATTTCTTTTTGCCCTTTTTCTTTAAAAGCCTGCACTACTAAATGTAATAGATTATCTTTTATCATAAGATTTTTAGGGACAGTCCTTTTAAAATTAATCTTCCTATTTCCAACCTTAATTTCTCTTTGAGACCCGTCAGTCAAATAAACAGTTTTTAATGGTATTTGAGTTGTTAGTCCCAATAGGTACAATGCTAATACTCCAGTTGGTGCTATACGCACCTTATCTCTTTTTGCAATCTCATTTGCAATTTCCTCTATAGCTGGATAAATTGTTCCTAATAAAGAATCTTGCTTAGGTTTTATATAAATACCTTGAGCTATCCGTTCAATAAGTTTTTCTTTTTCTAAACGCGAAAGTATTTGGCGAATATTTTCAGATGTGCCATATTTAACAAAATCATTAGCGAAAAAAATTTTACCACGCTTAGATTTAGAAATCTTCCCTATTATTTGATTACTAATAGATTCACTCATGAAAAAACATATATATATGTCACAAATTTAATGAATATTTGTGACAAAAATCATCTTCAGTTAATTAAATATTTTGCTTATTGAGTAGTAATACCTTATTTCAAACAAAAACATCTCAAACAATAACTTATTTAGATAGATAATATCAAAGCTTCAAGTAAACATGTACTTATAAAAACTGAATTATTTATTGATACATGTCTACTATTGTTCATTATAAGTAGTAAAACGTATTCATTAGCAGATAAAGCCTGTATACTACAAAGGGTTTCTTTGAGTACTTTTAAATCAAAATATACAGGATAGTATTTAAAAACTAAGAGATTTCATCTATGGATAGCTTTGAGGTTAATTTTTTATGGAAAATAAGCTGTTCTTTGGCGTGAGAGCTCTGATCCCAGTCTTTAAAGTCACTAGTTTTGTTTTGGTGTTAAAATTTCCTTCCATCTACACCAAGTAACTCACCAATAGCCTTATGGCTTAGTAGTTTAGTATCGGCTAATTTTTTAAAGATCTACGAAAACTCTTGAGTCATTCGTGTTTCTTGTGTAATTATATTTCAATAGTGTGAGATAATTTCTTCTGTATTTTTATTTATCTAACGACTATGTTGTACATGTAGCTTTACTGATTTACTTCTTAAAGCAAAATCTTCGATGACAGCCATAGGGTAGGAGCCCTTAAGTATCAATTGTCGATCGGCAAGTTGATTTCCATAATCGTTCCCCTATTCAAAGTAAATATCTAAACGACTATTAAACTCTTCTACTTTAGTTTTATTGAAATGCTATACCAAGTACTCTGGTAGGATTAGTTTTAGTAATTTTTTGCTGTCTATCATAACACAAAGGTATTTATAGTTCCCTTTTGCTCCCCAAGTTTTGTGTTTGGACCAAAGAATTGGTCATGCTTACTTTTTTCAAGGTTGTTTTAGAAAGTAAAGCTAATACTTCCCATAATGTTTCTAGGTGCTCCTGCAAATACTCTTGTGTAGTCAAAACCTCCTAAGAAGTAATATTTATCAAAGATGTTGTTTACATTCACGGCTACTTTTACCTTGTCTATATGATAATAAACTGCTGCATTAGCTGTGGTGTAACTTGGTAAATATCCCCAAACAGTTTGTCCTTGGGCATCTTTTTCAAAACTGTCATTTAACCTTCTTTTGTCTACATAATAAACTCCTGCACCAACACCTAGTCCTTTTAAGGCAGAATGGGATAAAACGTATTTTACCCACAAACTAGCAGAGTTTTTAGGTGCTCCAGCTAGTAACTGGCTGTCCTCTGAAGGGTCGGAAGAGTTTTTTATTTTCGTTTTGTTATAAGTGTAATTAGCCATGATTTGCAATTCTTTTGTGAATTGTCCTCTAATGTCTACCTCTACTCCTTGAGAGCTGACCTTACCAGCTTGTCGGTAATAAGGTAGTCCTTCAGGGCCTACAATACCAGTTTGCATAAGCATTTGATCTCTTTCTATATGGAATAAAGATAAATCCACTTGTAATTGGTCTTTTAAAAAGGCCGCTTTTACTCCGGTTTCGATTTGGTAGCTGCTTTCTGATTTAAATGGTTTATCCGAACCATATGCTTTGTGGTTTACAATGAAATCCGCCGAAACAGGTACATATCCTTGAGAATAACTAGCAAAATAATTAATCGATGGACTAATTACGTAGGTTAATCCTACACGAGGTAAAAGTACATTTTGAGTAGCAGTATAATCCTTGGTGATATCGGTGCTTTTGGATCTGTGATTTTCATAGCGTAAACCAACTACCATTTTAAAGCGCTCAAAAAGGTTTAATTGGTCTTGAAAATATACCCCTGTTGTATGGTAAGGGCTCATAAAAGGGTACTGTGTATTTGGGCGCCAGATATAGTCATTTAAGTTAACAGCTCCGTAGGAAGGCTTGTTTAGATCATAGGTTAATGGAACTATTTTTCCATCTACCATTTTACTTCTTGCTTCTCTTTGGTAACTGTTTTTATCTACGTTGTACTGAGCGTAGTCTACTCCAACAACTAAATGGTTTTGAATATTGTCCTCATAGATATCCCATTTTACATAAGACACTACATTGGAGGTGTACTCTTTTCCATGACGGTCAAAAAAGCGCAAATTCACTATAGTGTTCTCCGGTGGGTTTGCAAAGCTATTTAAGGTACGGTGTTCGTTTAAATCCTCTTTATAACTACTTTGGGTATAGTTGGTATTCCATACCAAATTAGGAGTTATCTTTTGCTTTAAACCAATACTAGCTGTAATGGTAGTAGTGTTGAAAAAATCAGATGGTTGGCTTAAAGAGAACGATCTAGGTAATGCATATAAATCTCCACCTAAAATACTCATTCCCCTGTCTAAATACCCTTTGAAATTATCAAATACTAAGTCAATAGAAATATCTGTTCCTTCTACTGGTTTAAGTAAGAACGATGGAGCAAATAAGAAATTGGTTCTATTGTTTATATCTCTGAAAGTTTGAGAAGTTTCATATCCAGTGTTTAACCTATAAAGCATTTTTTTATTTTTCTCTAAAGGTCCACCTAAATCTAAGGTAGTTCTAAGGGTTTGAAAACTTCCAGCTGCAAGTTGTATGTTTCCTTTGAACTCGTCTAAAGGTTTTTTAGTAATCATATTAATAGTTCCACCTGGGGCAATATCCCCAAATAAAGAGGCAGTTGGTCCTTTTAATACTTCAATACTCTCTAGGTTTAAAATCATAGGAGAACGGTAGTAGCTTTCTCCAAAGCCATAAGCTGAGCGCATACCATTAATTAGACGGTATCCAGTGTCATAACCACTTTTGAACCCCCTAATTACAAACTCATCATAAGAAGAAGCTTGGGTAACTCCAGCTAAATCTGAAATAACATCGGTTAATTGAAAGGCTTGTTTATCTTCCATTAACTCGGCCGATACTAAAGAAATACTCTGAGGAATATCTTTAATGGTACCACTAAATTTACCGCCTAAAACCGCCGAGTTAGTAAGGTAGGAATTATCTCTTCGGATAGTAACTAATACTTCCTCTAACTGGGTTTGGTCTTGCTCTAGTGTGATGCGTAAGTTATCCAGTTTGCTTATATCTTTTTGGTCTAGTACGACATATTTGGTTTTGTATCCCATAGCCGTTATTTGTACGGAAATAGGTAAGGCAAAACTTTGTGAAGATTTGAACTCTCCTTTATTATCGGTAGTTAGGATTTGGCTATTTTGTACAATAACATCACAATAGGCCACTCCTTGACCTTGTTGGTCTAAAATACTTCCTTTGATTTGGTAAGTAGCTTGAGAGAACCCTGTTAGGGTGCACAATAAAAGTGCTAAAACACTAAGGGTTTGAAAAATAGATGTTCTCATCTTTTATAAGTTATTAAATATAGGTGATACGCTACGAGCTATGTTTATTTGGAAAGACCGTAGAAAAAATCTAAGTCTTGTTTTAATTCTTTTTCAAATTCTTCTGGGCTATAGATTTGAGGGTACGCCCAAGATTGTAGTTGTTTGGAGAATAGTAAAATCTTTAAAGTATGTGGGTTGAAGTTAAAAGTAGGAGTTAACTCATAAACTTGTTTGTTCACCACAGCAGGTAATGCTGCCAATTCTTTTAGATCATATACATCTTTTTGGGGCGTATTCCACAATACCATTAAGTCAGGATTCCATAAGTAAAGTGTTTCTGGGCTTAGGTTTGGCGCATCAATATCTAAAGGACAAGCATTAAGGGCTCCAGAGCTGGTAATTACAAAGTCCATTAAAGATCCTTTTCCCGAAGTGGATAGAATTCTTCCTTTACTCCAAGAGTAGTAAATGGATTTCTTTTCTTGTACACTTTCTGCACGCTGTTTTAATTTATTAGATTCCGCAGTATAGTAGTCAATAAGTTCTTTAGCTCTTTTGTCTTTCCCCATTAAAGTAGCAATACCTAAAAACTCTTCCACAATACCTAATGGTTGGCTACCATCTACTGTGAAAACCTTATATCCTAGTGATTCTAACTGTTCACTTGTGTCGTTTTCTTGCTCTAAAAGAATAACTAAATCTGGTTCTAAAGCAATTATATTCTCCATTGAAATAGCTCTACCATTAAAAGTAGGTGCGCTAATTTGTTTGTTTTTAATACGAGGGTCTAAAGTAGATAAGAAATCATAGGTGTCTTGTTGTAAATAAACCTCTTGCGTAATGGCAATTAATTGGTCTTGGGCACCAAGCATATATATTTCCTCTACAATTGGAGTGAAAAGAACAGCTACTTTGGTGGCGATAGTATCTAAGGTTACTTGTTTACCTCTACTATCTGTTGCTACTACACTATAGGTAGAGCTCTTCGAATGCTGAGCAGAGTCCTTAACTTTTGTACAAGATTGTAAAAATAAAAGTCCTATAATGAAAAGGACGCTAAAAAGTAATTGTTTCTTTTGCATATAAACAATGGTTATAAATGTTTTGTTGAAGGTAGGAAAAGTGTCTAAAAAAAGGGTATGTTTATAATGTCACTTTTCGCTACAAATATACACTAATCTTTGTTTGTAATTATATAGGTGTGAAAAAAAATAAAAATAAATACAAACCATTGGTTTTGTTAGTGTTGTTAGTGTTTTGTAGGGGTAAATGTATGTTTTAAGGAGGTTTTTAAGTAGTACAAAACTTGAATAATATAGTATATTTAGGTATTTGATGTATTAGTACTTATTATGTATTAAGAATGTATTATGTGTATTATTGTTAATAATGTTGTGTGTTTTGTGTTGATAATATTGTTTTTTATTAGGTATTGTCTTTTGTTAGGCTAATTTGTATGGTGTCTGTTTTAGACATTTTGCTATTGAAAAGGCTTAAAATTAGAGGCTATTGGTTATTTTGAGGGTTTATTGCAGCACAATATTGGGCAGGGAAGTACTTTTAAAGTTACTTATTCTAAGTGAATTCCTCCATACTCTTGTAGTATAGTGGAAAAAAAGACTGCTTTAATCTCCCAAAGGAGATAAAGCAGTCTAATACGAAGACGAAAAATAAAATAAATTTAAAATGAAATGTATGTTGTTTTGTTGTTTTATATATTACAATTTAGTAAAAATTATACTTTTTAATATGGTGGTTTTTAGTTTAATTAAAAAAAATATAATAAAATAACATAGGTAATTTGTACCCCATAGGCAAGTGGAGGTCTGTTTTTAGTCTAGTAAGTAGATTTATAGAGACTTACCAAGGATTCTAGAGTAGGGTATTTATTGGTAAATGTTATATTTAGTGGTGTTTTTGTTAGAAATACGTGGTAAAAAAAGTGTACCTTGTAGAATATAATACAATTTGATACACATGAAACTAATTTATTCTTTTCCAAATTTGACTCAGGATCTACTGGATGAGCAAATGAGTATTTTAAAGCAAATGTTTGGATTTAATGAACTGCCTAAGGATTACCAAGAGTTCCTTTTGAAAAACAATGGAGGTTTTGTATCTCCAGGAATTATCGATTGTGGAGATAGTTTACAAAATTTTAAGCAAATTCGATTTGACTCTACTCTTTTAAAGCAAGAAGGTAGCTCAGAAACCGTTTGTCCAGTTTTATATAGTTTTAGCGCAGTTTGGTTAAACGATAAAATGGATCAAAGTAAAGTGGAACAATGGGATTTATTTGAGTTAATGGCAAGCAATAGATATTTAAGATCATACTTTGATGTGATGCCAGATCAAATGATTTCTATTGCTAATTGCAATGGAAGGAATACCTTAGATATGGTTTGTATTTCTTTAGATAAGCAAGATTATGGTTGTGTTTACTACTATTTCAATCATGTTAATGGACCTAGTGATTTCCCAGGATCTGTGAAACAAAAACAGTTAGCTGAGGTATACAAACAATACCATATAGATCAAAATAGTTTTATTAGTAGTTCAACCCCAGAAGGAAAGCAAGTGCACAATGCTATTTTAAAAACTAACTTTGTTAAGGTAGCAGATAACTTCAATGACTTCTTAGAGAAATGTTACTCCTGCGTAGGTAGTTTATAGCAAAGTATATAGCCGTATTCATATATGTTTAGGGATACCTTTAAAGAGAGAAGAGAACTTTTTATATAGGGTATTCTTTTGAGTATTTTGTTTTTTATTAGTGAACTTAAACATTGGTTTTTTGCCTTTATTTAATAGGAACTCATAGTTGTTTAAACCCTTTTAGCAGTAAGTTGGAAACTAGCGTTAAGCTTTTCAAGATAGGTAGTAGAACTATTTGAGTAGCTCAAGTATATATTGTTATTTATGAAGTATGTTTTTTTGTTATTGTTTTTTAGTTTGAACCTTTTAGGAGCAAGCGCGATGTCTTTTAAAATTAAAGGGCAAATCCAAGGTTTAACCCCTGGAGATACACTTTACTTTGAGAAGGTTACTCAACCTGGTTATCAAACCTCTTTTGCCTTTGAGGTGATAGTTGAAAAGCCCAATGAGTTTTATTATGAAGGCGAGCATGCAAATGAAAGCCTTTACTTAATGAGTTATAAACCTGTTTCAGGGCAGGAAGTGGAGTTAGACCGTATAGGCGCTGAATTTTTAATTAAAGATCAAGAAGTCCTACTAACTGGTAATACCCAGCAGATCTATTACCCAAAGATTGAAGGAGGGGTATATGACAATGAATTATTACAAGAGGCGTTAAATTTGGATAATTCCCTGTCTTCTAAAATAGGAGAGCTCTATAGGTTGCGTTCACTAGCTGATAATGGTAATGACACAAAAGCCAGCAAAGAGTATTCATTAGAAATAGAGTCTTTTTATACAGTTAATGAAAAGGCCTATGAGCAATTAGATTCTTTATACCAGAATTTTTATAATTCCTTCCCTTCTTCAGATATTACTATAGTAGAAACTTTAGCAGGTGTACGCTTTAAGCCTTGCTAGATACCAAAAAATGGACGATAAGGCTAGAGAAAGTCACTTTGGAAAGGCTTTGAAAAAGGAATTAGATATACTAGGTAGATTACAGCCTGGAGCAGATGCTCCCGATTTTGAGTTAACTGCTTTAGATGGTAGTAAGGTGAGCTTAAAGGATTTTAAAGGAACTTATGTTTTGCTTTATCATTGGGGAGTTTGTCCAGGGTCTTTTCAAAGGGAAAATGATATTGTACAGTTTCAAAATCAATATAAGGATAAAGTAAGTGTTATTGGAATTACAGATAATATCTTGGAGATAGAACAGTTATATGATCAAACTAATGAGAATGCTAAAAGCTATGGTATGAGCGTAAAGCCTATTTTAAAAAGTATGCTTGCCCACCCTTGGTTAGAAGTGGAAAAGGTAGAGGCGAATAAACAAATGTTAGAGGATTATCCCTTTGCAAGTCTTCCTTATTTTGTTTTTATTTCTCCACAAGGAAAAATAATATCAAGGGGATCTCATAAAACTTTTTTTAAAGCAAAAGAAATGCTAGAATTAGATTCCAATTCAATATAAGCTATCAGATAAATAAGGGAATAAAGCATGGCTTATAATATACTTTTCTATAAAAGTATATTTTGATAGCTAGTACGCTTTACTTAAAAGCACATCGGAAGAAAACTTAAAAGAAATTTGAGGATTATACATTATATATCATTAATGTATAATCCTTTTTTTATCCTTTATAATGCAATAAATACCCTTGTAGTATTAGGTTTTTGCTTCTCAGTAGTTTAAGGTATAATTGCTAAAATCTCTATTTCTTATTGTTTTTACATTTAAGCAACATTAACTTAACTTATTAAAAATGTAAAGTGTTGGTTTGCAACTATTAATAGTATTTTAATTTTATAATTATTTTAACATCGTTAACCTATCGTTAACAGTAAGGTAATGCCTTTACTACCTTACAAGGCTATGTTTGCTAGAACAAAATTCAACCAAATGGAAGCTGTATCTAAAAAACATTCCTCAAGTGGGAAATTAAATACCTTTATAATTGTTATCTCTGTTTTTCTATGTTATACAGGAATGTACGCTATTAGAAAATCTTTTTTAGCAGGGCAGTACTTAGGAGAAGGTCTGCAATTTGGGTTAGAACAGAAAACTGTTTTTGTGATAAGTCAAGTATTAGGTTATATGGTCTCTAAGTTTATAGGTATTAAGGTAATTTCAGAAATGCCTAAATCTAAAAGAGCTTTATGGCTTATTGGCTGTACTACTTTTGGACTACTTATGCTTGGGCTTTTTGCTATTGTGCCACAAGAGTATAAAGTAATAGCTCTTTTCTTTAATGGATTACCTTTAGGAATGATCTTTGGAATTGTCTTCTCTTATATTGAAGGCAGAAGAAATACCGAATTATTAGCAGCAGCTTTAAGTGCAACTTTTATCTTCTCTACAGGCTTAGTAAAGACCGTAGGACTTATTTTAATGCAAGATTACGGCATTACCCAATACAATATGCCTTTTGCTACAGCTTTGTTATTTTTCCCTTTGTTTATGCTCTCCGTAGCTTTATTAAATAAAAGTAAAGGACCTAGTAAGAGTGATATTGAGGCAAGAAGTGAGCGCTTACCTATGTTTAAAGAGCAAAGAAGAGCATTTTTAAAAGCCAATGGACTAGGATATTTAGGCCTTGTAATTATCTATATGTTACTTACCATAGTTAGGGACTTTAGAGATAATTTTGTGGTAGAGTTTTGGGCAGAATTGGGCTACTCTGGTACCCCAAGTTTGATTACTCTAACGGAGATACCTGTGGCGGTTACCGTTCTTGTAATTGCAGCAATGTGTGTGTTGATTAAGAAAAATAAAAAGGCCTTTAACTTTGGTATGACTCTAACTGTTATAAGCGCACTTGTAATGATTGGTTCTACGATTTTATTTCAAAATAAGTTGATGTCTCCAATAGTTTGGATGGTAGTAAGTGGTATAGGAGTGTACTTACCTTACATACTATTTCACTGTCTTGTATTTGAGCGCTTAGTAGCACTTTTACACTTTAAAGGAAATGTAGGATTTTTATTCTACTTAGCCGATTCCATTGGGTATTTAGGAAGCGTGATGGTTTTACTTTTAAAAGAAATAACAGATTTCTCTACAAGTTGGAAGCATTTCTTTATTATCTTAAACCTTCAATCTGCTGTTATTATTATTAGTAGTGCCATTATGGTAGTATGGTATTTTAGCAAACAAATACAAAGAAAAACCGTATTGATTAATCAAGCGGCCTAGAAAAAGAAAAGAAAATATAAAAAATATAACTAGACAAAAAAGTAAGATAAAAATGAATAACAAACAATACGATTTAATTGTCATTGGCGCAGGAGTTTTAGGAACTTTTCACGCTTACCATGCTGCTAAAAAAGGATTGAAAGTAGCTATTTTGGAAAAAGACCAAAAGCCTACTAGTGCTACAGTGCGAAATTTTGGGCAAGTAGTTCCTTCAGGTATGGATAGCAAATGGCAGAATTATGGTAGAGAGAGTTTAGCTATTTATAAAGACATACAAAGTCAGTTTGATATTTCCGTTAGAAATAATGGGTCTGTTTATTTGGCTTCCGACGAAAAGGAGCAACAATTAATTCAGGAACTTCATAACATTAATAAAGCAAACGATTATGAGTCTGTTTTATTAAGTAAACAAGAGTGTTTAAAACGCTACCCTGGTTTAAGAGAAGATTATGTGAAGAGTGGACTTTTCTTCCCACAGGAAGTAACGGTTGAACCAAGGCAAATGATCCATAAGTTACATGAGTATTTAACTAAGGAACATCTTTTAGATATATTCTACAATACCCAAGCTCTTATTTGTGAGACAATTTCTCAAGGTAAAGTAAGTGTTCTAACTAGCTCTATGCAAAGGATACAGGCGCAAAAAGTAGTTATTTGCTGTGGGTCAGAATTTAAAACACTATACCCAGAGGTATTTAATCAAAGTGATTTAGAAATCACTAAATTGCAAATGTTAAGTACAGTAGCTCAACCAAAACAGTACCAATTAAAAGGTTCTATTTTAACTGGATTATCTATACGCAGATATGAGGCATTTCACGAATGTGCTTCTTTTGCTGAAATTAAAGCACAAGAAGATCCTAATTCTTTTGAGAAAAAGTGGGGTGTACATATCTTGTTTAAACAAGCCACAGATGGGTCAATTATTATTGGAGATTCTCATGAATATGCCGATGCAAAAAACTTTGATCAATTAGGTTTTGATATTAAAGCAGAGATAAATGACTTTATGATACAAGAGGCTAAAAAGATTTTCGATTTACCTTCTTACCAAATACAACAATCTTGGTATGGTATTTACTCTCAATGTAAGAACAGCGATATATTCCAGCATACTATCGATGATCACATTCATATTGTTACTGGAATTGGAGGGAAAGGAATGACTGGAAGTGCAGGTTTTGCAAAACAAAATATTAATATACTATTTAATAAATAAGAAATGAAAGAGATTAAATTAGCTGTTTTTGATATGGCTGGAACTACGGTAAATGAAGATAATTTAGTGTATAAAACCCTTTTACAGGCTATTTTAAAACATGGATTTGAGTGTACCTTAGATCAAGTACTTGCCTATGGTGCAGGAAAAGAAAAACTACAAGCTATTTATGATACGTTAGAGCAAATAGCCGATAGTAAAACAGCTCAAGAAAAGAGCAAGCAAATTTTCGAAGACTTTAAATTAAGTTTAGAAACTGCTTATGATACTACAGAGGTATTTGGTTTTGAAAACGTAGAAACTTTGTTTTCTACCCTAAGAGAAAATGGTATTAAAGTAGTTTTAAACACAGGTTACGACAGTAAAACAGCCAATACTTTACTTAATAAGTTAAACTGGGAAGTAGGAAAGAATATTGATGGGCTTGTTACTGCAAGTGATGTAGTAAATGGTAGACCACATCGGGATATGATTCATTTAGCTATGCAAAAAGCTGGGGTGAGCGATAGTAAGCAAGTACTTAAAGTTGGAGATTCAGCTATTGATATTATGGAGGGTAAAAATGCCAATTGTGGTTTAGTTGCTGGGGTATTAACTGGAGCGCAAACCAAAGAACAGCTTTTAGAGGCTAATCCAGATTATATCTTAGATCAGTTAACGGATTTACAAGATATTTTAATTAAATAATACTTTTTGTGTCTTTTAGTTTTTCTAAAAAGAAAAGTGATATCAGGTGAAATAGATATAGAAAAGGGTTCCGTATATGGAACCCTTTTTTAGTATTACAACTTTGTTCTAGGTAAATTTATTTCATGGGCTCTTGGATAGGGAGCTCTATTGGTGGTGGATATATCGAGCTTTAAGTTATTAATAGCTCTGTTGCTTAGATCGGAGTTTTGTACATATCTGGGATCGTCTATAAAGGGCATCAGAGCCATTTTCTGTATTTCCAAACTAGCCTGGCCATAGGCAAGTTGTACCTTGCCTAATAATAAGTAACAACCAGGTCCTACAAAAGGGTAGGCCCTGATGGAATCTGAAAAGTGGACAGTGTCAAAGTAATGGCCACGGGCGTCAATCCAAGTGCCAAAATACATACTTCCTTTGTTGGTAGGAACGTGTTTAGTGCAAATTAAGTAGCCTAGCATTTTAACTACTTTTCCCTGTTGATTAATCAATTCATCTGCCATAAAATCGCCTTTATAGCTTGTTTTTAATAGGTCAAATACGCTGCAGCTCACACTAAAGCCTAAAAGTTCTATCTCATCATAAGCATCCTCTGTTATAGATCGCTTTAGGGTTGGAAACTCATAGCTAGGTAGGCTACTTTGAAGTAGGGTAGGTTGTAGGTTTCTTTTTGGCTTTTGCATTAGCAAGCGTCCAAGAATCAGCAGTTCACTCTTAGAGGCATTAAAGCACTTAAAGGCACCAACAAAAATTAGGTTTTGCATGGTTTCTATGCCTATATCTACTCTTTGTAAAAAATCTTCCAAGTCCAAGAAGTCGCCAAAAAGATTTCTACTAGAAAGAATGTTTTCTATGGTTTGTTCACTAATAGATTGTAAAAATGCAAGGCCTAAATAAAGGTCGTTTTGTTTTAAAACACAGTTTCTATCGCTTGTGTTTATACAAGGAGGATGAATAATGGCACCCGCCATTTTAGCCTCGTGTAAATAAACCTCTGTACGGTAGAAACCTCCTTGGTTATTGATAACAGCTGTGATAAATTCCAAAGGGTAATGTACCTTTAAATACAGGCTTTGGTAACTTTCAATAGCATAGGAGGCTGAGTGAGCCTTGCAAAAAGAATATCCCGCAAAGGATTCAATTTGCTGGTATATTTTTTGGGTAAGATCCAAAGAATGCCCCTTTTGTATACAGTGATCAAAGAAGCGATTTTTAATCTGTTGTAATACATCAAGGGATCTGGTTTTACCACTCATAGCTCTTCTTAACAAATCTCCATCACTTGGAGGCAGACCAGCAAAATGCAAAGCAATTTTTATAACATCCTCTTGGTAAACCATAATACCATAGGTTTGTTTTAATTGCTGTTCAAATACGGGATGGAAATACTCAAAGCAAGTAGGATTATTATGTCGAAAGATATACTCTTGCATCATACCACTTTTAGCCACTCCAGGGCGTATAATGGAGGAGGCTGCAACAAGGGTTTTGTAATTATCGCATTGCAGTTTTTTTAAAAGCCCCCTCATAGCTGGGCTCTCAATGTAAAAGCAACCAATGGTATGGCCTTTTTCTAAGGCAGCATTACATAAAGGATGATCTTTCGAAAGACTAATATCTTGTATATCAATAGAGATGTTTTTGTTTTGCAAAACAAGTTCTGTAGCCTCTTTTATATGGCCAATTCCCCTTTGAGAGAGTATGTCAAACTTCTCATAACCTATATCCGATGCGGTATGCATATCCATTTGTATTACTGCAAATCCCTTTGGGGGATAATCCAAGGCACAAACATTGTATAAGGGTTCTTGGGATATAATTACTCCACAAGCGTGCATGGTTCTTTGATTGGGAAACCCTTGTAAAATGGTGGCATAATAGAGTACTAAATCCGTTATGGAATTGGTATTTGTGTAGGTGTTTTTTTTGGATAATTGGTCAAGTTCCTGTTTGTTTAAGCCCAATACTTTTCCTATTTCTCTTACGCTAGAGCGGTATTTAAAGGTGGAAATAGCCCCACAAAAGGCAACGTGATCTTGTCCATATTTCTTAAATATGTAGTTCAAGATAACATCCCTTTGATCCCAAGACCAATCTATATCAAAATCCGGAGGACTATTTCTGTTTTCATTTAAAAATCTCTCAAAATACAAATCTAATTCTAAGGGACAAACATTGGTTATCCCTAAAAGGTATCCTACAATACTATTGGCCCCGCTTCCTCTACCTATATGCATAAAACCTTGGGATTTACTAAAACATACAATATCCCATGTGATTAAGAAATAACCACAAAAATCGAGCTTTTGAATTACTTCAAGTTCTCTGTGGGTGCGCTCTAGGGCTTTTTGGTTATCAGGGCCATAGATTTCTTGTAATCCCTTTAAAGCAAGCTTGGTCAAGAGCGCAAAATCAGATGCTTTATCCTGGGTAAAGTGTTTTTTATTGCGCGATACTTTCCAATCAAAAGTAAAGGCGCAATCTTGTAATATATCTTTGGTGTTTTGAAGTATAATAGGATAATTTTCAAAGGCTTTCTCTATAGAAGATATACTTTGTATCTGATGGTGCTCCGTGGCGGTATTTTGATCGGAGATTTGAGTTAGTAGAATATTTTGATCAATTGCTCTTAGAATTTTATGTAATTCTAGGTGCTCTTTACTTTGAATGGTAATAGGTTGTAATACTACCATTTTATCTATCCATTTTTTATACTTTGGATCATATAATAGATTAACCTGTTGGGTGGTTATTCCAATATATTGATTTTCTTGTAGCTCTTTAGGTAAGTTAGAAATAGGATAAATCGTATAATAGTGGTCAGACCCCTTACATTGTGTAGGTAAACAAAGCCTGTTTTGATTAACTTGACTTATTAATTGATGTATTTGTGCTAACCCCTTTTTATTTTTAGCCAATTGGATATAATAAGGGATATTATCTTTTCTAAAATCTACCCCTACAACTGGCTTAATCTGCTTTTTTTGACATTCTTGTATAAAACTATACATAGCAGTTGTGTTATTGATATCCGTGAGGGCTAAGGTTGTAAGACTATTTTTATGGGCTAAGTCCACTAACTCCTCTACGCTAAGGGTTCCATATCTTAAACTATAATAGGTGTGTGAATTAATAAACATAACAGACGATAAAAAAAGGGTTAGTAATTGGTTTTGTGCTTGTTTTTTAGAACAGCTCCAGAACATCTACCAAGGGCATTTGGACCGAATCTTTTTTTAATACTATCCATAGTTTGGTATAAATTCACTAATTCAGGAGTGTTCTCAAAGAGATTCATTTGGTAGGTTCCCCTTACCAAAGAGCTAAATTGTATACCAATTAGTCGCAATCGCATCCTCCTGTTGTACAATTGATCAAACAACTCCCATACTATACTAGTTAGAGTATGGTCTTGACTAGTGTAAGGAATTTTACTTTGTTTGGTATGTGTGTCAAAGTTAGAGTAGCGGATTTTTACGCTAACCGAACTAGTTAGCCATTTTTGATCTCTAAGTTCAAAGGCTAACTTCTCTACCATACCTATAAATAAGGCCTTTATTTGGGCGATATCTATGGTGTCTGTTTCAAAGGTATGTTCATTGGAAATACTTTTTTTCTCTTTATAAGGCTCTACTATAGAGGTATCAATACCATTGGCCTTCTGCCATATATCTATACCTGGTTTTCCCAAAATTTGATGCAGAATTTCCACGGGCATTAAAGAAAGAGTGCGTATATCCTTTATTCCTATACGGGCTAAAGTATCATAGGTTATTGGGCCCACACTGGGAATCTGACGGATAGATAAGGGATTTAAAAAAGGTTGTACTTGATGTTTTTCCAGGTGAATGAACCCTTGAGGTTTGGCCTGGGTAGTGGCTATTTTACAGACTGTTTTATTCACCGATAAGGCATAACTCAAAGGTAACCCTGTCTGCTTTTGTACCAAGGAGGTAAGCTCCTTGGTCCATTGGTTTAAACTAAAGAACTTATCCATACCAGTGAGATCCATATAAAACTCATCAATGCTAGCTTTTTCTACAACGGGAGCCTGTTGGGTTAAAATATCCGTAACGCTATGGGATAAATTGGAGTATAATTGCATATCTCCTTTTATAACTTTAGCCTGAGGGCAAAGCCGCATAGCCATTTTTAAAGGCATAGCTGATCTTACTCCAAAATACCTAGCCTCATAGGAACAGCTAGAAACTACTCCTCTGTCTCCGGCCCCAATAATAACAGGTATACCGTTTAAGGAGGAGTTTTGTAAGCGTTCACAAGACACGAAAAAACTATCTAAATCTAAATGTACAATCGCCCTTTGCATAGTAATCGAGGTGTTAAAAATATTTTAAGCAAACTTACTATTATTTGTATCTAATATTTGTATATTTGTTGATATAAATCATAGCAAAATGTCATTACTATCCGATAATATTAGATATTTACGTTCCCAAAGGGCTGAGTCTCAGCAAAAAGTAGCTGAAGGCTTAGGGATTACTCGTGGGCGATATGCCAAATACGAAGAAGGAGCCTCAGAACCTCCTTTGACTCTCTTGTTGCGCATTAGTCGTTATTTTCATGTAAGTGTGGATTTAATGATCTCAGTGGATTTGAGAAAAGTACCAATGGGAGAATTATTAAAGCTAGAGGATAACCGAATTTTACTTCCTATTATGGTAGATGCCCATCAAAATAACTTTATTGAGATTATTGCTCATAAAGCCCAAGCTGGATATCTCCATGGTTATTCGGATCCTGAATTTATTCAGAGTTTGGATCAGATTTCTATGCCTTTTTTAGGAAGTGGTAAGTATAGAGCCTTTCCAATAGAAGGAGACTCTATGCCTCCACATCAAAGCGGAGCTTTTGTAATTGGTAGATATGTAGAAAGCTTGCAAGAGGTAAAAGACGGTAGAACTTATGTATTAATTACCAGACAAGATGGTATAGTGTATAAAAGAGTATACCGTTTGACTCAAGAGGTGTTCGAGCTGCATTCGGATAATAGTTTCTATCGCCCTTATAGCATTGAGGCTGGTGATATTTTAGAGATATGGGAATTTGCAAGTAGTATTGCCACTAGTGAATTTAAACCTGAGGAGTTAGGACCAGAAGATACAAGGGCAATGTTCCAAGAAATCAAACAAATGCTAAGTGTGGTGATGGATAAAAAAGCAAAGTAAATTTGCTTTTTATCTACACCCAAGCAAGTTGTTTTAACTAATATAGCCTTAAAAGAAGCTTTTGATGTGAATTTTGGTGCTTTGGTTGCTGTTGTTTAGAAAATAACTCCCTTTTATGTGTTAAATTTACTTATATACATAAAAGGGGAAATAAAAAAATGTACTTTTACTAGGTATTTCTCCCTAGTTATTAAGGCTTTATGTATATAGTAAAACATATAATAGAGCAAGAGTATACTATTTAATAAACCATTATGAGCGAATCAAAAGCGATAACCACCCATAGATTAGATATATTGCCTTTGCAAGTAGGGGATGCTAGGTTTATTTTTGAATTAGTCAATACTCCAAATTGGCTGATGTATATTGGCGATAAACATATACACACCAAAGATCAAGCCTTAGATTACATACAATTGATACTTCATAGTAAACATATGTTTTTCTGGTGTGTTTTGGATAAAGTAACCCATAATAAAATGGGACTTATTAGCCTTATTAAAAGAGATAATTTAGATTACTATGATATTGGCTTTGCGTTTTTGCCTGAATACTGTGATAAAGGATATGCCTTTGAAGCAGGATCGGCTTTTATAACTCAATTAGCTACTAGCCATTCATGCATATACGCTTTAACGGATGCTAGAAACCCTAACGCTATTAAATTATTGAATCGTTTAAATTTCACTAGTAAAACAGTGAAACAAGAGAACGATCAATTACTGCTTTTATTTGAACGCAATTTGCATAAAGTCTAACCTTTTTAAAGAAGCTATTAGAGGAAAAGTGGCCCTGTAATATATTCACTAAGGATATGGTAGTGAAATATATATATGTAAGAATATTGGACTTATTTTGATGTTTTTCAATAGATTTATAAAATTCACCTTGTTATCTTGTCGAATAGGGGGGAAGCTTAATATTAACTATTTTAAAAATATAAGCTACTTCAAAATAGGGAAAGTAATTGCTTTTATTACTTGAAAATAAAGAGCTTTAGATACTAGTTAATCTAGTCAGTAATATAATCAGAAGATCTTAAGCTACAGATAGTTATTGGCATGCTTTGTAGTTTTGAGATGTGATCTTTTTTGTATACATTACTGTCAATAAATAATTGTAATTTTGCAACATGGCAACAGCAGAACAAATAAAATCTTTATTAGAGTCTCATTATAAAAATGATAATGATAGATTCACTTCTATCGCACTTCAAATGGCAGCACATGAAGCGCGTAAGGGCAGTATGACTGTTGCTAAAGAAATCAAGGAATTAGTAGATAAATCTAATACTGATGGATTTAATATTATAAAGCTAGCGCCTGATATCAGTAACTTAGTACTTGTATATTATCCAGATATGCAATTAAGTGATTTAATTTTATCTGATGAGGTAGTAAATAAGTTAGAGCGCATTATCCGCGAATATAAACAAAGAGATAAGTTAAGTAAATTTGGATTACATAATAGGAGTAAAGTATTGTTATCTGGATTACCTGGAACAGGTAAGACGGCAACTGCTTCTGTTATTGCATCAGAACTTAAACTTCCTTTATATGTAGTAATGATGGATAAATTAGTTACCAAGTATATGGGAGAAACTGCATCAAAGCTTAGGTTAATCTTCGATATGATGGTCTCAAAAAGAGGAGTATATCTTTTTGATGAGTTTGATGCATTAGGAGCAGAACGTGGAAGAGATAATGAAGTTGGAGAGATGAGGCGTGTATTGAATTCTTTTTTACAGTTTTTAGAGCAAGATAAATCAGAAAGTTTAATTTTCGGAGCTACTAATAACTTAAGAATTCTTGATTCTGCATTATTCAGGCGATTTGACGATATAATAAACTACGATATTCCAACTAAGGAGGAAATAGAAAGGTTAATCCATCTTAAACTAAGGGATTTTCTTGGAGGATATTCTCTAGAACCTATAGTAAATAAAGCAATTGGACTTAGTCATGCTGAAATTACTAATGCGTGTAATGACGCACTTAAAGAAATCATTTTAGATAATAAGAAGCAGGTTTCTCAAAAATTACTGTTACAGATGATTATAGATAGAAAGCAAACCTATCAACTTTTATAACTAAGTAGCTTATGCCAAATGAAATTAAGAAACACTTGTTTGTGCAACATGTCGTAGTTAGTAAGGACTATACTAGGCCACGTTCAAGCTATCTCCCAAAAGAACTCCCAATTAGAGATAGAGAGCAACATGGAAATAGTTTATTAAGTGAATTACAACAGATTTGGCAGAATTTCGACAATAATAGAGATAATCTTGCAATTATTAATAATCCAAGTATTCGGGAAGGTGAATATATAATATTTAAAGGAGCGGTAGATCAAACTTTGGAGATAGGTTCTTTGAGTAGTAATGGTGGTGTGTTATTAAAATTGAAGACATATAATAATATTCAAGAAGCTTCCGTATTTATCCCTGAGAGTAAAAGGATGAGTTTATTAAAAAAGCTTAGCCAATATTTAACAGAGCAGACTAAAGCAGGTTTGCCTAAACATAAGCCTTTAGTAGATAAAATTGAATCTATTTCTCGCGCATCACTGAAAGACGTCTGGAATAGTCAATTAGAGTTGTTACCCACCGAAGAGGCAGTATGGTGTGAACTTTGGTTTGCATTGGATCAAAATAACTTTACTGATGAACTATTAGAATATATTTTTAAACTTTGTGAGTTTTACAATATAAAATATAGTGAAGAAAGACTTTTTTCCCTGAACGCACTGTTATTACAGTTAGAGCAAATGGCCTACAGTTAAACTCCTTTTTCAATTCATGTGATAACATTGCTGAAATAAGAAGAGCTGAAGAATTAAATAGTTTTTGGACTAAGGATCTATCTACGCGGGATAGGGAAGAATATATTAACGATTTAAAAGATAGAATAGACTATACCGATTCTACAAATGTGGTTACAATATTAGATTCTGGGGTGAATAATGACCATGTACTTATTCGAGATTTCTTACATGATAAAGATAAATTAACAACAGATGATAATTGGGGAATTGCGGATGCTGGTCACAAGGGGCATGGTACTGCTATGGCAGGATTAATACTTTATCCTAACCTTAAAAAAGTGTTAGAATCTAACGAACGTTTTGCTTTAACCCACAAAATTGAGTCTGTTAAAATACTACCGCCACAAGGGGTAATACCGCAAAATCAATGGCATTATGTTACCATGGATGCGGTAAATAGAGCATTGATTAATAATCCTATCTATCAAAGGACATACTGTATGGCTGTTACTGCAGTTAATCAAAATGATTTTGGCAAACCTTCTACTTGGTCAGCCACAGTAGATAATATTATAAGCGGAAGTGAAGATGATGATCCTAAGTTATTTGTAATTAGTGCAGGTAATGTAAGAGAGGAAGCTGATTGGTTAAATTACCCTGAAAGCAATCTAAATCTTTCTGTTGAGAGTCCTGCTCAGGCATGGAATACATTAACTATAGGTGCTTATACTGAAAAGGTAAGTGATACGGTTGAGACTGTAGCCCAAAAATTTGAATTATCACCATTTAGTACAACTTCTGCTAGTTGGGAAAGTAATTGGCCGATAAAACCAGAAGTTGTTTTTGAAGGAGGTAATGCTATTAAACGGGAAAATGCTATAGACTTGGATCAAGAGTTAGAATTATTAACTCTTTCACATATAGCGGGAATGAATAAGTTAAAATCTTTTAATGCAACAAGTGCAGCAACTGCTTTAGCTTCTAACTTTTTAGCAAGATTGAAGTCACACTATCCACAAGCTTGGAATGAAACTATAAGGGGGTTATTAATTCATTCGGCAGATTGGAAACAAGAAATGATTAAGCAGTTTAACATTGATATTAGTAAAGTTAAAAGTAAACAAGAGTTATTAAGAAGGATTGGGTATGGTATACCTAATTTTGATAAAGCTGCAGGTTGTAAAAATAGCTATTTAACTTTAATAGCAGAAAATAAGCTAAAACCTTATAAACTGGAGGCAGGTACTGTAAAAACTAATGAAATTCATTATTATGAATTGCCCTGGCCAAAAGATGTATTAGAAAGTTTAGGAGATGCCCAAGTTAAACTTAAAGTGACATTATCCTATTTTATAGAGCCCAATCCAGGTGATCGAGGCTACTCCACTGCTTATGCCTATCAATCTACTGCACTAGAGTTTAAAGTCATTAAACCAACGGAGGATTTTGAGAATTTTAAAAAAAGAATCAACGCGAAAGAGAGAGAGGAAAACGCTAAAATACCTCCAAGTCAAGATTCAAGATGGTTTTTTGGATCTAATTTTAAAGGATCCATACATAGCAATTTTATCCAAGGAACTGCAGTAGAAATCGCCCAATGTAATAAAATAGCTGTGTATCCAAAAGCTTCGGGATGGTGGAAGAATCTTAAGAAGAAAGAAAAATATAACAATTATATACGATACTCTCTTATTGTTTCTATAGAGACACCAGAGACAAAGATGGATATTTATACGCCTGTAGCTATAGCGGTAAAAATTAATAATATGGTCAATGATCCAGTCATAAGCAGAATATTATAATCATACAATACTACTAAGTATACATCAAAAATGCTCATACTCCATATTTCCTTTGCTTATGATAGTAATAATGTACTTGTAGAGTAAAACAATATAGGTATCTGTATATGAAAGTTTTTATTTTGTTACTTATTTTTTTCTATTCCTTTGATCCAAATAAAATCTCTTGGTTAGCAGATTATCCTATAATCTATTCTTAGGGAGTGTACTTTGTAAATATGTACTACAATAATTCAATATAAAGTTTTTTATGTAGAGCTTTTAACCTATAATTCTACTTCGGACTTCAAAGTAAAATTGGAAAATCATAAGTTAAAAATAGCCATAAACCACTAGAAGAAAAAGTATACACCTTTGCCAAAAAAGCGTAATTTTATCTCTGTAATATAAACGCTACTATGTATAAAAAAATAGGGATATTCTTCCTGCTTATCTTTGTGGTTTGCTGTTCGAAACCCAAGGATAAAGAGGATATAGAAAATACAATTTCTTTTTATTATTGGAAAACAATATTTAACTTAAAAGATAAAGAAAAAGAATATTTAAAGGATTTTAATAGCTCTAAACTCTATGTGCGCTATTTAGATATAGGCCTTAAAAATGGTAAAGCCATTCCTATTGCTCCGATTATATTTAAAGACTCTTTAATAGAGCAAAATATTATTCCTGTAGTATATATCAAGAATGAAGTAATGCTCAAAAAAGATATAGATCTTGGACAACTCGCTCACCAAATTGTGGATTTTATAGACCAGATAAACAAAAAGAACAACTTATCTATCAATGAGATACAATTAGATTGTGATTGGACTCTTCAAAGTAAACAAGCTTTTTTCTCTTTGATTGATCATATTAAAAAATCCAGTAATAAACGCATTTCCTGTACTATTCGTTTACATCAAATAAAATATGCAAACAAAACAGGTATACCCAATGTGGATTATGGTGTCTTGATGTATTATAATATGTCGGCTATCTCTAATGATACTCTTAACTCCATTTATAACAGAGAGGTAGCTAAGTCTTATATAGGGAATCTGAAAAATTATCCTTTGCCTTTATCTTATGCCTTACCCATTTATTCCTGGGTGGTAATTAGCCAAAAGGATAAAGTAGTGGGGCTTTTAAATGGTATGAGTATAGAAGACTTAAAAAACAACCCTCTTTTGGTAGCAAAAACAGCAAATATTTTTGTGGCAAAGGACCAAACTATGGTGAAAAATAAATTAATCCAAAAAGGACAGGAATTAAAATTAGAACATATTAAAGAGCATCAGCTCCAAGAAATGATACAAGATTTAAAGCAAAATGCCCAAAGCTCTACTTTAGATATTTTACTATATGATCTTAATGAAATAAACTTATCTAGCTATGAAAAACAGACTTTACAAGACTTGGTGTATCATTAGTGCCTTTGGCCTTAGCCTTAGCTATGGCATTTATTCTTATGGTTGCGCTGATGGTTGGTGGGATTATTCAGATCATTCTGTTTTAACCCCAGAGGCTTTTGCAGATGAGTCTTATAAGCCGCTGTTTTACGCTCCTTATGACAAATTTTACGATTATTCTTCCATGGATAATGTTTCCATGTTCACTCCAGGTATGCTAGAGGACTGGAAAGAATACTTAAAGGGCTTAGTACCTGAAAAAGACATAGAAGAATGTTTATTATTTACCCCAAGTGAGCAATTGAGTTTTGAGGATTATTTTATGGGTTTAGCTCCCAAAATAGAAAGAGAATGGGACTATAAAAATAAAAAGGTAGTGGGGTTTTTAACCTTTTTAAATCTGGCAAAAAAACTAGAGTTTTACTCCACTCAAAGCTATGACTATTGGGATTATGATTCTTATCAAGCTGTTTTATTAGATAGAGATATAGCTCAGGCTGTGGAAGGTGCCTATTTTGACCAAGTAGCTATTAATGAGGATTTGGATGATTTCTTGAAAAACCGCCTGTGGTTTCAAGTAATGAAAGCTTACTTTTATAGTGAAAATCGCTATGCTGTAGTGGATTTCTTTTTAGCCACTAAGGATAGTCAGCCTAAAAATGAGCTATACTATAGAGCTCTAGGGTATGTTGGAGGAGCTTATTATCAAGTAGGAGACTACCAAAATAGCAATAGGATCTTCGCTGAGGTATTTGATCAAAGTCCAGTACTTAGACAAGTGGCTTTATACAATTTTAAAGCTCTACCTCAAAAGGATATAGAGGGGCTTGCTCAAACAATAGACAATTCAAGTACTAAGGCTGCTTTATGGGCTTTGTATGGATATTATACTATGGATCAAACCCTAGAGGCCATGCAAAAAATATATGCTGTTGACCCTGGAAGTAAGCATTTAGACTTTTTATTAACTAGATGGATTAACCTAAAAGAGGCTGAGGTAACAGAATTAAACCCTAAAGATTTTAAGAATAAAAAGGAATACCTAAAGAAAGTAAACACTGTTTTAGATAAGAACAAGGTAGATTGGATCCAAAAGACTGCCCAAAGTACAAAGCAGTTACACAATCCTGCTTTATGGCAAATTGCCAGTGGTTATTTGTGTATTTTACAAGGTAATAATACTAAGGCAGCTGAGCTTTTAAATAAGGCTAAAACCCTTGAAATTAAAAGCCCTTTAGTAAGTCAACAGATAAGATTGTTTGAGATAATCAATCAAGTGGATCAGTTACAGTCTATAAGTATTCAAGGTCCTACGGGATTGTTAGATGATTTGCAGTGGCTATTGAATGACTTAAACAAAGACCAAGTGGCTCAGGAGTCTTCCTTTAGATACTCCTTTGGTCAAAGCTGGGTAAGACAAAAATTAGCTGACTTATACCTAAAAGAGGGCCAAAGGGTATTAAGCGAGATAGTATCCCCTAATTTATCCTTTTATGATAGTTTGGAAAATACTCAGGCTATGGAGGATTTCTTAAGTAAAGGAAGCTTTAATGCTTGGGAGAAAATTCTACTGGAAAATTATCCAATTTATTTACAAGAGCTCTACCAACAAAAAGCTATTCTATTGTTTTATCAAGATAAGCTACAAGAGAGCTTGGCTTATATGCAGAAAGCCACTTCGGTGACTAAGAAAGATTATTTCGGCCAAGATTATACCTATAAGCTTAAAGATTATGAGCTTTTAGGTAATCCCTTTAATGGTAAGATTAAAGACTGTAATGATTGCGATCATGCGGCCAAACAATCTGTAAAGTATACCAAGGAAACATTTTTGCAAAAGATGATAGAAATGCAGGATAAAATTGCACAAAATCAAGAGGTATATAATAATGCACTCTTACTTGGGAATGCATTTTATAATACTACTTATTTTGGGAATGCACGTATGTTTTACGACAGTAGATTATTTGCAGAAAATAGTAATTACATAGAAGAGCAAACCCAGAAATATATTTTAAATATGGACTTGGCTAAGAAGTATTATACCCTTGCGTTTAATAATGCTAGTGATAACGAGCAAAAAGCCAAGATTGCCTATCTACTAGCAAAAATTCAAAGAAATGAATTCTACAATCAAAAATACTTGCGTAACAATTATTTCTCTATGATCTATGGGGATGATACAGCTTTTTTAGCATGGCAAGGTTTTCAAGATTTATATAACCTTTATAGGGATACAAAGTATTACCAAGAGGTAATTAAGGAATGTGGGTATTTTAAAACGTATCTAGACCAACAATAACAAGATGGATAAAAGTAGCTCAAAAGATATAATTCTTGTAGGATCTTAGAAAGGTTAGATTAGTACACAAAAGACTTTTGAGTGAAGTGAAAATAATAGATAGTAACATTTAGCTGCTGCCCTTGACAAGCAATCTTGTGAAAGTTTGTCCTTGGTTTATAGTAAAAAGCCTCTTTAAATTACATTATAATTTAAAGAGGCTTTTTTTATAGCATCCTTCCTAGGTTCTACTTACATAGCCAAGGGATACTATTTGTATTTATCTCCTAATAAAGGATTAATTGGTGATAGCTTTTTCTACAAACGCTTTAAATTCCTGTGGAGTCATAAAGCTATTTAAAAATTCTTCCAGAGTACCTACTACCTCTACCTTTTCAAAGAAAGAACTATGGTCAGTGGCAAATACTGTTGGATTGTCACTATTTGGATCATTGGCTAAAACGTAATAATGGTCTGGATTGGAAAAGCCAAAGCAAATCTGAATAAAATTCGGATTATCTACATCTAGTACTTTTTTAAAAGCGGAAAGATCTAATTTCTCTTTATTACTAAATACCTCTTTCCATTCTTGGTAGTCCAGTGTTGCCTGGTCAAATGGAGTGAAAAAAGTAGAAGTCCAAATTTTTTGTCCATGATTATCCACCACGTCAAAGTAGAAGTATTGGGTAATCCTTTCCATAAAATTTTCTTTGTTATTGTAAAAAAGATCTAGATGTTCTTTTATATAATCACTTAATCCTACAATAGGTTGCTGCTCATCATCTAAGTGCCAAGACTCATTTTTAAATTTAGGATATAGTTGGGCATCAAAATTTATACTAGTTAACTCTTCAAGTAGAGTACCAGGTTGGTAATTGGTTGTATCCCCACCTAGAGCTTTAATACGCTCTAAAATTTGGCTTTTCATATTTATATCAATTTTGGATTGTTCTTATCTAGTTATTATTGAAATGTCTATGAGTTAAAGTTAATAAAAAGAAAGGGGATTATTAACCTTTGTATTTTAAATTTTAATTTGAAATATTACCATAGAAAACCTGTAAGGTAGAGGGGACCATAACTTTTTATGTATTGCCGCTACTGTGATTAATACATAGGTTGTATTATTGTATTTGAACTGTGGTGTTTGTTGTGTTTTTTACTATTTATGTAGTATTAATTATCTAAAATAGTTAATTTAATTGTTTAATTATGTTAAAATTAATTAATTTAATGATGTTTGCTTTATTTAAATGGTAGGGATAATTTAATGACAGGAAATTATGACGAGAAAAATACTTAGTTTGTTATTTTTTTGCTTTTGCTTCTATCAAGCATATGCTCAGACACCTGGAGGAATAGGTAATGTGGAAGTGGAATATTGGCTTTCTGCGGATCAAATGGGTAATTTAGATTTAAATGATGGACAGGATGTACTGTTTTGGAAAGACTACTCTGGAAAAAATAGGGATTTTGAAAATACCAATGGATTATCTCCTAGGTATTTAATGTCTTTTATGAATTACCATAATGCAGTTGATTTTTATTATGATCAAACCTTGACTAATGTAACTCATAATAATAGGAGAAAACTAACTTCGGTCGATAATTTTAGATTTGATGTAGGCAAGGCTTATTATGTTATTTATGTTTCCAGATTGGATAATAGTAATTACACTACATCTTCTAATACAACCTCTGTCTTTAGTTTGTTAGCTTTAACTTATGCTAATTTCGGATGGATCGCAGGTACTGGGGCAAATGGCAAGAAGCTGTGGCATGAAACAAGAAATACTGACTATATAAATAGTAATTTAACAGAGCAATATGGAATAGGAATAGTACAAATTCCAAATACAGCCCAAGGAAATCCACAACAACAGATTTTAAATGCTTTGCCGAGTTCTACTAGCATGCCGGCAAGACAGATTAACACTGGTTCTATGAATGGAATAAGTATTATTGGTTCGAGCAGTGCAACTGCAACTTCTTCCACCGATAATTTTTATGGACAAATAATGGAGATTATTGTTCTTTCCCGATCGTCGGGTAGTGTACTTAGTTCGCAAGAATTAGAAAAAATAAACTCAGCCTTAGCCCTTAAATATGGGATTCCCTTATCAGAACAGCAAAATCAATATATTTTAGCGGATGGAACTGTAGTATTTGATCGCTCCAATTCAGGATACTCTTCCTATAAAAAGGACGTATTTGGTATAGCTAGAGATGATGCAAGTGGACTTTATCAAAAGCAATCTACAAGTGCTCAGGATAATACTTTGGCAGTCTCTTTAGGAGAGTTTATGGATACCAATAAAGAGAACACTTCTGTTTTGGACAATAAACAAGCTATTGTTTTTGGAACAAATGCTTTACTTGGAACCAGTACTTATAACCATAGCAATGGAACTTCTTTCTTAAATTATACCTTAGGTAGCGGGCCTGGTGGACCACAAAATATTACAGATCGTTATAATAAAGTATACCGCTCTAAAACAACTGGTAAAAACTCTTTTACTTTAGAGGTCAGCGCAGGTATGGGAGACTGGCTTTTAGTGGGGTCTAGTGAAAATTTTGACCCTAGTCAAACTAGGATTTATAAAATAGAGAGCGGTTTGTGTAAAGAAGTTATAATAAACGATGGAGACTACATAGGTTTTGCTTTTACAAAACAAAACTTTATTGGAGGCGTAGGAAATGTAGCGGTGGAATTTTGGCTATCTGCAGACAATACGGGATTATCTAATTTAAAAGATGGTTCTCCTGTTAGTAGTTGGCTAGATAAGAGTGGTCAAACACGAGACTTTATAAATACAACGGGATCTGTGCCAAGATATAGTTCTACAGCGATGAACTATCATCCTGCAGTGGAGTTCTATAGGGAAGATGAAAGTAGTGAGATTGTCAATAATACACGTAAATTACAAACCAGAGAAAACTTTACTGCCTACGCGGACCGTTCTTATTTTGCTATTTATGTGTCTCGATTAGATAATAATAGTTACACTGATCCAGCCAACAAAGCTAGTGTGTTTAGTCTTTATGATGGAGCTACTACAGGATGGATTGCGGGTACTGGTAATGATGCTACTAAGATGCTTTATGTAAATAACAGCACTACGAGTAATTTTACCAGTGAAGGATTCGGTATCTCTATTTATTCTATCCCTAATAAAAATCAAGGCGATTCTCCAACTCCTCAAATGTATTTAAATGGGCTTCGAAGTACTACATCACTATCTAACACAGTTTTAAAAGCCATACCTGACTTAAGTGTAATTGGATCAAGTAATGCCAAAAGTAGCGCAGCGAATCCATTTTTTGGTGAAGTAATGGAGGTAATTCTTATTTCTAGACCTGGAGGTAGTAATGGTGTTGAATTAAGTTCTGAGGAGCTTAATAAATTAAATTCCCATTTAGCTATTAAATATGGTATCACTTTAGATAACAGTCAAAATAAATATGTATTATCGGATAATACTACTATTTACGATATGCAAAATCAAGGTTATTCTGGATATACTAAGGATATAGTAGGTATAGCTAGAGATGACCAAGGAGGTTTATATCAAAAGCAGTCTAAGAATAGTAGCAATGCTTCCTTAGCTATTTCCAAAGGGGAGTTTCAAGAAACAAACCAAGAAAATAGATCTGTACTACAAGATAAAACAGCCTTAGTTTTAGGAGCAAATGGGCAAGAGGGAAGAACGGCATATTCCCACCCAGTAGGTACTTCTTTTGCCAATTATACCTTACAGGTTTATACAGACCCTAGAACAGGAGTAGTACATCAGGAGAAATTGAGCAATATTTTCTCCTATAAAATGCGTGCAAAAGTTACTGGGCAAAGCTCTTATACTATTAATGCCCGTATTGGGCTAGGTAGTTGGCTATTGGTGAGTTCAGATAGTAATTTTGCTCCTAGTCAAACCAGAATTTATAAACCAGAAGATGGAGAAATTAGAAATGCCTTAATTAACGATGGAGATTATATAGGTTTTGCTTTTGATGCGGTGGCTCCAGGTGGGGTAGGTGATGGACTTCGTATGTGGCTTAATGCCTCTCAAGACCAAACTATTTCTACCAACAATAAAGGAGAAATAACTAACTGGTCGGATTATGCTGGTTTTGGTACTGCTTATAGAAGAAAAACAGCAAATAAATCTGCGCCTTTATATTTGCAATATGAGGAGAGAACAAACTTTCACCCTACACCTTTATTTAGAAGTAGAAAGGATTATTTAATTACAGACAAAGCCGCTATGAGTGTAGCCTCTCCAGAGAAGGTCTCTTTTTACGCTGTTGTAAACCATAATTTCGACACAGATAGGGCATACTTTATTGGCTTTGGTGATATAAGACAGTCTACTAATGGAAGAAGACCTTCCTTTGGAGTGTTGAAAAACAGTGGAGGTACAGATGGTTTTGGACGCGTTGGATCTACTGGACTAACCAATAGCCCTACAAGGTTATTTACTCCTGGTGCAACAACTATTGCTGGTTATCATTGGAATGTGGGTAAGGATATGACCTTTGAATTTGATGGAGGGCATTCTGAAACAACTAGACATACACATGATAAAGTGTTAATGAATGGTCCTGGAATGCTAGGTTTAGGAAGTTCTTCCGAAACTTATTATTTACAAGGAGTTATGCCTGAGGTAATTCTTTATGAAAGACAATTGAATGACAATGAAAAAACAAGAATTAACTCTTATTTAGGTCTTAAATACGCTATTACCATTGATTTAGATAAGAACTCTACTGATAGGAATTTTGATTATTTATTGTCTAATAATGCATCTATTTGGAATGGAGACGATGCCATTCATAGAAACTACCATAATAATGTAGCCTCTGTAGTAAGAGATGATAGTACAGAGTTGTATAACAAACAGGCTAAAAGTACAGACGTTGGTTCTATGCTTCACATGGGAGTTGGAAGCAAATTAGGCGCTGATCCAGAGTTGGGTAATATTCTTGTGGATAGATCTGCTATTACATGGGGACACAACAATGCGGCATTAACCACTGTCGATATTGGGGACTTAGCCGATATTTGTGGGGCTTTTGACTCTAAACTTAGCGGTAGGGTATGGCTTGTGGATAATACCAATTTTGATCAGTCCATCTTAGTACAAGCAGGTGGAGTGAATTTTCCATACGACGGATCTAGTTGGGATGTAACTATGCTCGTGGCTGATTCAGCAGATAAAATCAGTCAAAATAGTTGGGATGCTGCCATTCCAATGTACTACCAAGATGGAGTACATAAGACTAATTATAAATTTGAAAAAGATAAAGTGATCTATATTTCTTTTGCTGGAAAAGAAAAGGATTCCCATTGTATTCCGTGTGAATTCCAAGGGATAAAGACTCTTTCGTTTACTAGTCAAAATTGGCCAAAAGGTTCTCAGTCCAATACTTATGACTTAGGAGATCAGTTCCAAGCTAAAGTAAATGTATCTATAGAGTCTCCTTCTTCTTTTTACACTTATTACCCGAGGGCATTTAGTTATAACTCATTGCGTCAACTTAGAACAAGAAAGGCAGGGTCTAATAAAATGACTACTGAAATCATCTTAACTCAAAATGGATCAGGAGTTTCTGCTCAAGCATCCTTTGAAATATTTGATATTGATCTCAGTGGTAGAAGAATAGATGAGGTAGAGGTATATGGATTATGTTCGGATGGTAAGATAGCTCCTACACTTAGTTATGTGCAAAGCGAACAAAAAAGTAGTTATACCATACAGGGGAATAAAGCACTTGGAAATAAGAGATATAGCGGTTATACCAATAAAAATGGTAGAATGCATGTAGAATTTGATACCCCAGTGGAAAAAATTTACGTTGTACACTCCTATACTGGTGCTCCAAATGGCGGTAGTGCTAGTTTGGGTATAGGACCAATTGACTTTACTTGTGCACCATTGCCACCACCGCCAAACGAAGAAGGATTAGTGTTTACAAAACAGGCGCCTTTTGAAGTGAACTTATGTGATGAGGTGAGTTTCACCTTTAGAGTGACAAACATAAACTGTTTTCCTTACTCTGTTAATTTTGAAGATGTATTGCCACAGGGAATGAAGTGGGTGCAGGAGTCTTTATCGGTAGAGGATTCTGCTTTGCAAGGTGCTACGGTAAATGACTATAAGGATTCTAATACCTTAAGTATAAATGGCCTTGTAGTAGAAGGTTCTTCCACTTTAACCTTTAGGGCTAGGGCGGTATTTGATACTAATGCTGTGGCTGGGGTATATGAGAATCAAGCTAAAATGAATTATGCCTCTCATGTGGATCCTTCTAAAACAAAAGAATTATTGAGTTGTGACCGCTTTCAAGAACAGTGTAGTCCAACTCGTACAAATGCAAGTGGAGATCCTGATTTTAGACCTTTACCATTGGAAGTAGTGGATTTTTCTTTCCCTGTATTATGCTATTCTCCAAAAGAAGAGATGCTACTTAGTTGGACTTTGAAAAATCCTAATGCTTTTGATATAGATCTAATGTCTGTATTAATTGATTTTAATCCAGAATTTAGTTTTGTGGCTAATTCTTTGAGCTCTCCAACATTAGACTTGTCTTCTTCTATTTTAGATAGTAGTGAGCCAGGAATGGTAATGATAAGTGACTTTGATATACCACAAGGGGAGCATACGATTTATATAAAGATAAAAAGTCCAAATTTAGAAGATGTTCAAATGGAGGACATAGACCCATCTAATCCATCTTTGGGTAAAAAGCCTATGGATCTTTACCTGAGCTATGAGTTTGTAAGTGAATCTTTAGATAATTGTCTAAGTCAAACCACAAGAGATACTTATGGTACAGAAACACTTCCTTATTGTGAGGTATGTTATTATGAGCCAGTGGTAGGGGATAGCGGGAACATTTTCCAAGAAGATGCTTTTTTTGGAGTAAGTAGTTTGAATCGTCAAGATGGTTCTTGGATGTCAACTAGATCTAATGCTTTTGTGGTATTGGAATCTACTACCAAAGGTTTTGTGGTAACTCGCTTGACTAATACACAAATGGAAAGTCTTAGCCCAGTAGAGGGGATGTTAGTTTATAATACCACTTTAGAATGCCTAATGTTATACAATGGCCAAGATTGGGGTTGTCTAGTACAGGCATGTGTGGATGAGTAAAATTCTCAAGACTGAATAGTTTAATCAATGCAATTTAAATATGACTTACAATATAAAATTTTCAATTCTTGGAGTAGTACTACTTTTTTTTATAGGAGCTCCAAGTATCTTAGCCCAGAGTTCTATTGGTAAATTTACCAATGAAAATGCTAGTGTGCTATTGGATTTTAATCCAGATGAAACAAGGGGAATCATACTACCTTGGGTAACTGCCTTACCACAGGGGAATAATCTAGTGGGTGGAACCCTACTTTTTGATGCTCAGGAGAAAAAAGTAAAGTATTTTAAAGCAGGTTCTGAAAGTCAGTGGGTAGATCTCTCGGTAAAAACAGGAGAGGTTCCTACTCAAGCAGGCTTACAAGAAAATACTAGTTTCCAAAATGTAATTATAGGCAATACCCAAAGTGATGCAGATGGGGTCTTAGTTTTAGAGTCTACCCAAAGAGCAATGGTATTACCCAAGGTGAAAAGTCCTCATTTAAATATGCTAAGTCCTTCTCCTGGTACTATAGCCTATGACACCGATAGTAAAATGCTTTGTATTTTTGATGGAAAGCAGTGGTCTTTTTGGAAAGCCAATTAAACTTAAAAACAGATAGAAAGTAATTATAAAAATGAAAAGCAAGCTCTAAAAAGGCTTGCTTTTTTTATAGGAAAAAGTTGTATGTTTTTATATTTAGCTTCTATTTATCTAAAGATAAAGTAGTCGTTTTTTTGGGTTGGAATACTAGGTTAAACCATTTTCTAAAAATACCAGGGTGATGTAAACGATAGGTTTTCTTAGCTTGCTTAGCTACTATTTTATTGGAATCTGCTTTAAGGGTTTCAAGGATGTCTAAGTGATAGTGAGAGGCTACTTGAGCTCTAACACTAGGATGAGAATCCTTTTTTAGTACTTCTAATATGTCTTTTATATTATGTTTAGCAACTTGGGTGCGTATAATGTAATTAGAATCAAGGGCTAATTTTTCTAAATTTTCTTTGTCAGGATGCTTACATAGTTCTAGTTTTACTAGAAGGCTTTGATCTTTATACAGGGCATCAAATAACTCCTGGGATCTTGTCTTAGCGATTTGTGCTCTAATTGTTGCACTAGAGTCATCGATCATTAATTTAAGGATGGAAACATCCTTAAAAGCACAAATTTTCTGTTTTACAATTTCACAAGGATCCTTGGCTAAAGCAAGTAGAATATCCGGGTGAAAGTGCTCTACAACTTGTTGCCTCACTAGGTTGTTTTCATCTTTTGCTAAAAGAGTTAAAAGACTTGGGTGATTGTGTTTGGCTACTTGTATTTTGATAAAAGGATCTTGGTTGTAAGCTAGTAATTCTAACAAAGTTATATCATCCATCTTAGCTAATTCTCTTAAGATATCCCAAGGAGCAGTCAAACAAATCTCTTGCCAATTTTCTTGCCCATTTTTAAGCTTGCTTTGATTGTCTTTAAAGGCTGTTTTAATTTGTTGTACAACAACTGGGTCTACTTGGAGTTTTTTAAAGTACTCTGGAGATTGTTCTAAAGTAAAACATTCTTGATGCGTAAAGATATATTTACCAGCAACAAGAGTAGGGAAACCAGATACAGGATGCTCTAAGATAATCATGCGATAGAAATTGTTTTTTTAAGAGGTGAAGTTTAGCCTCCTATTTGTTTTTTGGATCTATAGGAGCTCAAAGAGCTAAATTAACCTAAAAAATGGCTATCGAGGTATTTTAGGATTGTTTTTTTAGATAAATTAAATGCTGCAGCTATTTTTGATCTGAAAAGGAGATTATGCCTTGAAAATTATCCAATTTAATCCTTTTAAGGTATTCCCTTAAAAGTAAAGAGGTAAAAGTTTCTTATCTCTACTGATAAAGAGTTTTATGTATATTCTGATTTCGGTTTGATTTATTACATTTAGGCTATATACATTTTTTTGAGTAAAATAAGGTAGCTGACTATCAATAATTCAAATGTTTTTTCGGCAAGCAATCAGGGGATTCGTGTAATAATTCATGCTTTTCAAACGTAAATCTATGTAGGGAAGTACATTAAAGCTACCTCTTAGTACTATATCTTCTTTTTGTTTATTAGTAAGTACTCATAAACAATGTGTTACATAATAATAGTGTAGAGATAGATAAAACCCCTATAAATTCCAAGTTATTATGTCTATTTGTGTTTTAATTGTTTTTAAGGATTTAATAATAGCTTTCTCTGTAGGTAAATCTCCAAAAACGAGTAGTTTAAAATCATAAAAATAACTCTCTTTAATTTTATCCCAAGTTGATTCTAAGTCACTAAATAAAATAGATTCCTTAGGATGATTACTTAACCATTTATTATCATTTTTATAACTTGAAACATCATCTTTTCCTACTTTAATCATCATTTTATTAAAGTCGTCCGACTTCAAGAAATCTTTAATTTCTTTTAAATCTAATAATTGACTTAAATCATAAATATGGCGGATTTTATTTTTTAAATCATCAATCGGATATGAAGAAAAAGAAAAACGGACCAAGCTCATAATTTTTTCACAAAAAGTCCTCTTTACATCTAAAACATTAACTTCAAATGGCTCTAATTCATATTCTGTAATCATGTCTAAAAAGCCTTTGTTTTTTATCATTTCACTAACAAAAGAAGTGATTTTAGATGAGTGATACGGTTCGAAATTTCCTAACCAAGATGCTTCTATAATTACCTTATCTCTCACTTGTCCAAAATTTCCTCTTTGAAGTATTGGATATTCATGTACAGTTTTGCGAATATTTCCAAGTTTATTCGTTATGCCATCCAAGTTTATTTCAGCTAAGTCTTTCTCTTCTTTTTAGAAATAGCACGTATTTTACGTTTTAATTCGTTATCAGTTTCTCCTTCATTTACAAGGATAGTCAAGTCAATATCTTCGGAAAAACGTTTTATAATATCAAAACACTTTGACAAAGCTGTTCCTCCTTTAAAAACAGTGTAAGATTTAAGCTTTGCATCGGTGAAAATTAATTTTAAAACATAAGTTACCCAATAGTCTTTTTCAACATAAATTGGTAGTATCCCTTTTTCTTGAGCAGTTATGGCAATTGCTTCTTGAAATCTTTTTCGATCTAAATGTAATTTCATATTATGTTCCAATTTATAGCATTAGGAAATTCCTTCATTATTCCATTAAATTGATATTTTGTTGCTGGATTCAATGAGTTTCTAAGTATTAAAGTTTCTACGTTATCTTCTAATAAACAACCTAATAAAGCACGAGTACTAGGAGGATATTTTAATGCTAATCTCTGGATTTTCTGTAATTCATCCGCAGAATAATCGTTTAATTTTCGTTGCAATATTTTACTTGAATTTACAATTGTCGCATCAGGTATTTTCTTAATCAACCTCAATGCATCCAATAATTGTAAATATTTAATATTATCGGTGGTGATTTTATTTTTTTGAAGTAAAAAACTAATCCTATAGGGTTTTCGTTCAAGAAAAGCTTTAGGTGTATTTCTTCCTATCTGTATCTCAAAACCTATCTGTGTTGTTAATCCTAATTCTGAAAAAACACTTATTCCTGTTATATAACCAATTAGGTTTCCATTTTCAATCAACAAATCTTTTACCACTTGCCTTGGTTCTGGATTAACAATGCCAAAAATGGTTTTTTCTGGTTTATAGTATTTTCCTTTCGAAAGCTTTGAAATTTTATTATTATCAGCTAATCGATTTAAATATTTTACCAGAGCTTCAAAGCTAATATTCACCTCTTCAATAAAATCTCTATAGGTGAAAATGTATCCTTTTGGTAATTTGTTTATCTTATCTTGTATAATATCAGTAGGTTTCATAGTTGTGTTGTGAAGTGCAAATATAGTAAAAATGTCCAGTTTTTACATTAAAAAACTGGACATTTTATTTGAAGTAGTTTTTCTTTGTAACAAAGTGCTCAAAAAATTACTTACTTAGATATTAAGAATATTTTAAAAAACCTTGCGTTTATGTAGCAAATAAGCTGTGGGTATTGCTTTGAAAGATATTTAACAATAAAGCTATAAGCCTTAGGGGGGTACTGAGTTAGAATACTGCAAAAAAAAAGCACCCTTAAACGGTGAAAAAGTTTAAGTAGTGCTTGGTTTATTCTTGTTGTTATTTCTTAAGATTCCTCTTGTAGCCAAAAAGGCATACTCTGTATTTTTATATTTTTGTCAAATAGGATTTTATATGCTAAAGCATCTCCTTCATTTTTTATAAAAATTGTACTTTCTTGGGCTTGATAAGAGTGATTATATACTTGTTTAAACTCTTCAAAGGCAGAAAGGTTCAGCAAGGTTTCTCCAGCATTAGCCCCAGATAACCTACAGGCGTATACCACTGGAATTCCCACAACAGTTAATTCCTTTCTTTTGTTAACCAGGTGAACTTCTCCAAAGTCTACCCCAATTCCCAATCCAATATCTTTAATGTATACGTTAAAGAAGTTTTTGTGTTTCCAATAGTGCTCAGCAAAGGCTTGGTGACATTCTTGAGCTGCTTTTAAGGCTCTTACGATGGCTTGTTCTCCTGAGAAAAATTTTGGGAAGAAAGCCAAGATACCATCTCCGGTGAACTTGTCAAATACCCCATAATTGTCCAAAATGATTTCCGATAATTGGTCGGTTAATAAGGTGATGAAGTCCGCAAACTGTTTAGGACTTTTTGCTTTTAGCATTAAGTCTGTTGAACGGCGAATATCAATGGATATCACCACCATTTCATGTAAGACACCATCTTTGAAGTTATCTTTGAAATGAGGGTCACTAAAAAGATAATCGGAAGCCTCCGGGGTAATTCGGTGAGAAATATGGTTGATAGCCTCTTTGTTTTGTAGTTCTTCTAATAGAACTACTAATCTTTCTTTGTGTTCCTTTACGTTTTTGTTATCCGCAATTAAGGTGGAGATTTCCCCTTTTAACTCACTGATCTCTTTTTCTTGTTTGGCTGTTGCCTTAAAATTAAGCAAAGAACCAATGCTGTTATCATAAGGATCATTGTCAAAAGATAAATCCATTTTTTTCTTACTTATTTTTTGTTTCGCCTTTGGAATACTTGTTAGTAAATCATGGTCCATTACACTAAAAACAGTGTCTGCTCCTTGGTCTATAGTTGTTAGATTCTCTTTGTTTGAATCTTGAATTGTTTTGTTTTTTGTTGTTATTTTCTTTGTCATATATTTTCCTTCTACATTTGGATAAATGTACGATTTTTTCGTTTTTTTAGCAATTTTTTATCCTTAATGTTTTATTAATATGGTTGTTTTAATTTATTTTTTTAAGGTATTCTATGTGTTTTTTTATCAAAACATATAGAACCGCTTCTAAATAAGCGGCTTTGTTTTTTATTGATTTAATAGTTCTTGGAAGCGCTCTGCAAATAAACCAATGTGATAAGCATCTCCTAATCCGTGGTGTAAAAAGATACTTACAGGCATAGTGGAAACTCCTTGTTTATGGGTTAGTTTTCCAAAAGTAATCTTTGGACAGCTATCAGGGAAGCTATAGCTTCTAGCATGGGATATACTAGTGAAGTTAATCCATGGTATAGTGGAATAATGGATTACATTTTCTCCAGATATAGCAGGGGTTAATCCTTTAGAATTATGCACCAGCTCGATTTGCTCTTTGGCTTTGGGATAAAACTTTTGCCAAGAGTCATAAAAGTCCATATAAGCAAAACCAAAGGTATTATCTGGTCTATTAATAGTAGGAGAGGCGTGTAGCACATCAAATAAGTAAACATCCCCGTCGATAATACGGTATTTGAAGTTTTCTATTTCATTTACTGCCTCTAAACTTTTATATAGATAGTACAGGAAAAAAGAAACCCCTTGTTCTTTCGCCTTTTGGTAGGCTATAGTACAATCTACCTCTAGGGTCACCCCAAAGAAAGGTTCATCGAATTTGCTAAAAAATAAATAGTGGTCTTTTCTTTGCCATGTATCAATATCTATGCGTGTTTTCATGTAAAACGAATTTAAAGTTATGTTAAGTAGTAGGGTAAGAGTAAAGTTACGAACTATGTCATTAACTAATCAAGGACAATTGACCCAATAAGGAGGCCTTTAGGCTATAAAAGTGTTTTATGTAGTAATTAGTCTCTATAAAAGCAAAAACCTCCCTTATTTCCCTAAAAGGGTATAAGAGAGGTTTGTATAAAAGGGGAATTAGGGTTATTTACTTGGTGTGAAAATAATTTGGTCTTCTAGTTTATTTACTAGTTTATCATAGAAGGCTTTTACCTTTGGATAATCTTTTGGTTCAATTTTGTTTTCAGAGATAGAGAATTCTAAGCTAACAATAATTTTATCCTCTTTTTGCTCTACGTGATAGTCTGCTTGCAAGCCTAACTCTTCTTCTTGTATAGTTAAAGCACTAGGTAAGTATTCTACTTTATAATTAGCAGGTATACTTATAGAGGCTTGAAAATTATCTAAAGTAGGGTAAGAGTAAGTAATTGGCAGGTCTCTTTTATTGGCTTTAAAAGGATTTTTAAAGGAATAGAACTGCGTTGGGTTAAAGTATAGCTCATCATCAATCACTGATGCAGCATCATTCTTTTCAAAAGAATAGATAAAGCGTAAATCCTTTTGAGTATTCTCTAAGTTGTACACCCTAACAGAAGTAATCTTAGTATTATGGGAGTTCTTCTCAAAGTCATTCATTATTTCCTCTTGGCTTTTACCTTGGATGTTATTTCTAACATTATAGCCCATATAACCATTATAAGAAAGTAGCACCTGTCCGAATGCTTTTCCATTTGGCTCTAAAGAGATATGGTAATTCTCTAATCCTACAGAATAGAAAGTAGGGAACATTTGTGCAAAATAGAATTCCTCTGCACTTTTCATTAATATTCCTTCCCAGTTTAAATTACTAGTTGGAATAATATTAAGAGTAGTAAATGGATTTGTAGCATCTAGAAATAGAATGTCCTCTCCAATTAATGCACTACTAATTACTCTGTTAAAAGAACTTTTCTGAATCGATAGGTCAATTCCATTGGACTTAGTACTAATTAAAACAGGATAAGATTCCACTCCAACATAGTTTAACATACTAGTTAGCATTAGGTTAATGTCTGCTACGTTTCCTGTTTTAGCATCAAAAGCTTTTTTTACACCTTCACTACTATAGTATCCATTTTTCTGATTCCACGATACAGTGCTTTTTACTAAATCTAAGATTTTTTGGGTTTTCTCTAAATCCGATAAATCTTTGTATTGCTCTAAATCAATAATGCTTTCGAAATATTTGGTTTGTTTTAGCTGTTCTCTAAAGTATTTGTTGTTGTATATTTCTTTTACAAGATCTTCATTAGAAAGAGAAATTTTCTTTATCGGTTGATTTGGAAATTGTATCACACTAAGGTCAAAGGCTACGCTAGGACGATAGTTCTCTAAATTGTCCACATAAGGTTCTTCTTCTAAGGCAGGTAGGTTGGTAGCCGAGTATAATAGAATATTCTCTGTCATGTCCATCTCTCTAGCATTAGCACTATTGGAAAGTCTTAGTCTTCTTTTCTTATTATCTTTTTCAATATCTATAGGAGCATCCCCTTTTATACGGGTAGTGTATATTAAGTATTCTGGGATTCTCACTCTATAGGAGGTTTTTATAGTAGGTATGTTATTTTGAAAAGTCCATGCTGGAATTTCATTCAAATAATCGGTTCTAACGGTATAGCTGTACTCTACAATACTTCCAGGCTTAACATCTGGGGCTAATACCTTTTTTTGTTTCCAGTTTTCACTTTTTCTATCTTCAAAGACAGCATCGTTTTTCGCTTTTGTCTTTTTAATAGTACCATCTTCTTGTAAATTATACGTGGTTACTTGATCAATTTTGACTGTTTCATTCACGTTTTTTCCAACATAGTAGTTCACAGCAATGTCGATACCAGGGATACCATCTTGAGTGTATACCTTAATTTTACGACTTGTTTCTTGAACCATTTGAAATCCTAAGGTAGGAATATAATCAAAATAGACAGTTCCCCATTCCTCTAATATAGCAGCATCTGCTTCAGGGAATTCGGGGTTTTGTTGTTCTAATAACTCTTCTTTAGTGACTTTATTTAAAAAGTCTTGTGCCCAGCATCCACTAGGGTATGCTAAAACAAGCAGAAATAATACTAGGGTTTTGTTCATTAGGATAAGGGGTTTATGATAATTTTAATTTGATCGGATGTATTGATTTGTTCTCTGAATTCTCTATATAGTTTATACTTCTCTTTACTATGTCTTCCAGAGATAATAAACAATTTGCGTTTATACTCTAGCACATTGTCCTTAAAAGAGAAAGTAGCAGTATAGGTTCCAAACTCGCTTTCAATAACAATAGCAGTGGGGATCTTATCAATGGTATATCCCTGTGGTACCCTTAAAGTTAGGGTATCCTCATCTAACCACTCTGATTCGATAGAAAAAGGAGTTATTCGTTTGTCCGCACTAGATAGGTTAGAGCCTATTGCATTCCATCCCGTTAGAGTAACCATTAATCGATTGCCTAATTTGGTAGCGAATTTATTAGATTTAAAGGCTAAGTTTTCTTTAAAAGTAGCATTGTCTTTGTCTATTTCTAATTCTAGAGTATCAAATTCATCTATCTTAAAGGTAGAAAGACGGCTTTTATAGTACTTTTGTTTATCGGAATTATTGTAATAATAAGTAAAGTTTCGGTTGTCAAACTGGCCTTGTGTACTGCTAATTGCCATAGTAACATAAGCATCTCCACTAGGGTCTAATTCTATAGAAATATTACTTTGTTGCAAGTTTTGCTCATAGGGATAGTCCTGTGTCTTAACTAGTTCACTACCTTGTGGTTTAACCACAAGAGCCGTTCTATTGTCTGTAAAACCAGCTATGTAGCCAAAGGGTGCTTTTTGATCGGTACATTCAACCCACTTATAACCTCCATTGGGTAAAGCAATGGCTAAAATCATATGGTTTCCTTGTAAACAAACCGATTCACTTTGTATATCTACTGGACTACTATTTCCATAAATAACAACAGGATAACTCTCCACGCCTGCTTGCTTTAAAAGTGCTCTATAGTAATTACTTAGTCCTTTACAGTCTCCATAACCTAATCTATCTACTTCACTTGCCTCTACAGGTTTCCATCCTCCAATACCTAATTGAATACTGATATATCGAGTTCTGCCTTGCATATATTCATAGAGTATTTTAGCTTTTTCTATTGGGTCATCTACCCCTAAAACAAGCTGGTCTACCTTTTGCTTGGTCTGCTCACTTAGGGTTTCTGTTCCTTGTATTAAGTTGTTGTAATACCAGTTACCAAGTTCTTCCCAAGAGGTAAAAGAAGCGTTTACTCCCTCTAGGTGAATTTTTTGTAGAGAAACAATAGCTTTTGGTAAAAAATTAGTTGGGCTAGGGGTATTACTCTCACTTATTAAAGCAGGAAAATTATCCAAGGAGAATTCTACCTTATTAGGAGTGATACTTTCATTTATAGCAACAAAATCTGGGTTGTATAATTTAGCATCAATAGGAAGGTCTACTGGGGAATCTATAGAGAAACTCGAGTGTATTATACTTTGATTATAGTAATTAATTGGGGACCACTTAGGTAAAAAGGCGGTGTTTCTAGATTCCAATTCACTTTCGAAAACAAAGGTTACTGGAAAGTTCACAGGTTTGTACTCCAAAGTAAGTATTCTAGTATCCGTAATACTCATTCCCGCGCTTAAGGAGTAATCCTTAAAGTCTTTTTGTTTAAAAACCTGAAGTAAATCTCCTTGTTTATCGTACATGGAAACTTGCAGGGATTTAATTTTATTGGTCTTGCTATAGTATTGGTTTAAGTCCAAAGAAGAAAGTCCACTTTGGTCAAGTACAGTAATAACCTTGGTTGTTTTGGTTATAAAGCGATCTTGCGAGAGTACATTGACTTTTATATCTTCTTGATTTATAATGGTAACGGCATTTTGTGTAAGCTCATTGGGATAGGTTGGAATATCAATCTTCTTTTGAGCAAAGAGTATACTAGTGAAAAGTAGAATAAATAGGGATTTATGCATAAGTAAAGGGACTTTATTTTTGCTAGCAAATATATTCATTTTGGTTAATTAAATGTTAATATAATTCATATAATATTAACTATTTTTAAAAATGTTATTTTAGAGTAATCAAACTTCTTGGTAAATAGCTTTAATTTAAGGAAGTACTTTAACATAAATTGAAGTAGAATGCCGTTATTTAAAGAAGTGATTTTTGTTAATTAGAAGATAATTAAAGACTTATGGAAACAGAACAAAAGGAAGTAGAATATTACAAAAAGATACTATTACATCAAATGCCTGAATTAACTACCTACCAGGCCTATAAGCTAGCAATTGGATTAAGAGAGTTGTCCTATCAAAGAAAAATTGCTAACTCTTTGAAGCAGATTACACAGGCGATGGAATAAAATATTCTAAGGTGTTTTGATATATTTTAACAAAGGTTGAATTATGAAAAAGTATAAAAAGAGAAAAGGAGAAAATAAAAGGATAATAATATTCATGAAAATAATGTTTTAGGCTAGGTGTATCTCGAAACGCTATTAATTTTTTAGCATAAAGCTGACTTAAAAAACATATCTAAATAAACTTATAGCTTACTGTACAACCTAGGTATAATAGACGTAGTAATATATCTCCTTTGAGGTGTAAAATAGAATGATATAAAATTTCCACCAAGGAGCAAACTTTGTTGGATTTCTAGGCTTACAAAAGTGAAAAATATTACTAACTTTTTTCAATCAAAATTCACCTAAAAAAATGTTTTTTTACCGAAAAAGGTTTGTATATTTGTTATAGATAAGATATAAGAGCTTTTAAAAGCCGTTTACGTATAATTTTCGATATGACCTTTGGAAAAAAAATAGCACTACTACGCAAAGAATTAGGATTGAGTCAAAGAGAACTAGCTAAAAGTCTCCATACATCAGTAAGTGTAATTTCGCGTTATGAGAGAGATGAAATGATACCATCTGTAGATACTGCAAAAAAAATAGCAGAGCTTCTTGGTTCTACAGTTGGTTATTTACTTGGAGAAACAGAAAATGTTAATCTTTTCAAAGACCCAGAAATGTTACAAAGGTTGGCTGAACTTGAAAATATGCAAAATGAAGATAAAATACATATTTTATATGTTTTAGATAGCTTTATTAAATCTGTTAAACTTAAAAAGATTGCTTTATGACAACTTATAACGTTTCTATCCCTGAAAGTAAGAACGCTTTCTTTTTGGAATTTCTTGAACTTATTGGAGCTCAATATAAAAAAGAAGAAGAAATTAATTTTCAGTTAACCGAGGAGCAAAAACAAATTTTGCAGCAGCAAGAAAATATTTCTTTAGATCAATGTATTGATGCTGAAGAATTCTATAAAGAATTGAAGAATAAATATGAGCTATAAAATAGTAATTACTCCTGTAGCTCAAGAGCACATTGAAGAAGCAATCGATTATTATAAAAAAAATGTTTCTACTAAAGTGGCTATTACCTTTATTAAAGATTACAGGGATACTTTTACTGCTATTCAAAAAGTGCTATATTTCAAATTCTTTTTTGAAAATGTTAGAGGTAAGCCTTTGAATAAATTTCCGTTTATAGTTTTCTATTCGCTTGATGAAGACTATAAAACAATTATAATTAAGGCTGTTTTTAATACCTTTCAAGATACTGAAAAGTATTCTAAGCCTTAAAATATATATTTCCTTATACTATTGTCTGGTAAAAAATTAATACAAAAAAATAGGTCTTAGAAGTTTCTAAGACCTATTTGGGCATTAATTGTTTTGGCTATTGTTTTGTTGTTTCCTAATTTTTGTTGTTTGTAAATATATAATTGGCTATTATTTTTCTCGTTTTAATACCAGTGGGCTAACTGGTTGATATAGTAAGGGGATCTGCTCTGTAATTGTATCACTTTTATCAATTCCAAAAGCTTCCTGATCACTTTGTCCTAGTTTCTTAAGTAGGAAGTATGCCTTTAAGATAAAGCCTTCTTTTAAAGAAAATTCATTCTCTACAGATAGGTATTTCTCCATGATTATAAACTTAAAGTCAATAGAGTCATTATAAGGGTTTATCGTACTATTGTCTAGAGATAGATTTAATTCTTTATTGTCAATTAAGTCTTGCATAATTTGGGTGAAGAACAGCTCTGTTCTGGGCTGTATTCTAAAACCAATATTAAGAACAATCTTAATGACTTTATCTTCAATTAATTCACTCACTTGGTAATCTAAGGTATAGGGATTATTAGTTCGATTGATGTGAAAGAACCAATAGTGATCCGCTCTTTTTGGTTTTTTAGCGAAGATAGACTGTATAATTCTCTGTTCTATTTGCTCTCTTCTTTCGGCTTTAGTTAAGTAGATTAAATGGGTTACCATCTTTGGAATGGAAGTGTCATTACTTAAAGCAGTAATTTTCTTGGTGTACTTACCTAAGTCTTCCATTTTAGTGTAGCCTTTATTGATTTGTCTAGCGTAATAACTTACATACATCACCAAGAAGAATAATCCTCCTACAAATACAGTGATGTATCCTCCTTCTTGGAATTTGACAATATTGGCAATAAAAAAGCTCACTTCAATAACGGTGAATATTAATAATAATAATCCCACCATTGCCTTTGGCCATTTAAGTTTATAAAGTAAAAAGTAGTACAATAAGAAAGTAGTACTCATCATGGCTAAAGTAATAGCTAGTCCATAGGCTGCCTCCATTTTAGAGGAGGTTTGAAAATAGAGAATAACTATAATACATCCAAGCCAAAGCAAATTGTTTACACTAGGGATATATATTTGTCCTTTGGTCTCACTAGGCTGTTTAACAGCTACTCTTTGCCAGAAGTTTAAGTTCATTGCCTCGTTAATTAAGGTAAATGAACCGCTAATAAGGGCCTGTGAGGCTACAATAGCTGCTAGAGTAGCGATTACTACTCCTGCTAGTAAGAACCAGCTAGGCATTACTTCAAAGAACGGATTTCTTCCATCTAATAATTCTCCACTATGCTCTAAAAGCCATGCTGCTTGTCCTAGGTAATTTATCACCAAACAAACTTTCACAAATCCCCAGGTTAGTCGAATGTTTTTTCTACCACAGTGTCCAAGGTCAGAGTATAGGGCTTCCGCTCCAGTGGTACATAAAAATACTGCACCCAAAATCCAGAATCCTTTAGGATAGTTTACCAGTAGATCATAGGCATAATAGGGATTAAGCGCCTTAAATACAGTAGGGGTCTGCCAGATTTGACTCATTCCTAAAATAAATAATACCCCAAACCAAATAGCCATAATCGGGCCAAAGGCTTTTCCTACTTTATGGGACCCAAAACGTTGTAAAAAGAAGATCATGGAGATAATTCCAATTACAATGGGAACTACCTTAATATTTCCTTGAAAAATGGAAATCATTTCTAATCCTTCTACAGCGGAGGTTACCGATACTGCGGGAGTGATTATACCATCGGCTAGAAGAGCTGCTGCTCCAAGCATAGTTGGAATAATCATTGTTTTACCATATCGCTTTACCAGGGAGTATAAAGAAAATACTCCACCTTCCCCGTCGTTGTCTGCCTTTAAAGTAAGCCAAACATATTTTAAGGTAGTTTGTAATAATAAAGTCCAAAATACACAAGATACTCCTCCTAGAACTAACATAGGAGTGATCTCTTTGAGTCCAATAATTGCTTTGAAAGTATATAAAGGGCTGGTACCTATGTCTCCATATATAATACCAAGGGCCACTAATAAAGAGGCTGCGCTTACCTTGGAGTGTAAGGTGCTTTGCTGCATGAAATAAATGTTTATTATTTATGGTGTAAAGGTCTTACTTTCTCTATAAGGCTCGTATAAAATTCTCTTTGTAGGATATAAAGATTTTATAAAGAAGCTAAGTTATGTATTCTAGAAGTTTTCAATGAATCGTTATATGAAAGTCATAAGTAGTTAGTTTTTATAATAGCACATTTTGTGCAGAGTGTAGTATAGTTGGGCAATAACTTGAAACATTGCTTGATGATTTATAAATGAAAAGATAGTAGGTTTATCGCAATACTGTAGAATCGAGAGTTTTAAACCGTAGGGGGCACATTAGGAAACTGTAAAATTGATTATATTTATAGTTTAGTAGAGTTAAAGATTAAGGTTACACAAAGAACGGTTATTGTCACCATGGATTATTTAAGAAGTTTTCAATACATCAACAATGTATCAAAGTTCTTTTTTTATGCCGTAGGAATATTACAATGTTTGAAATAGTAGTTCCCTGTAGCAATATTAAATTTAAGGGCACTGTATCTTTAAGTGTGTAAGTTCAAAAAATAAGCTTGGGTTAGGTTTTGTTTAAAGTCTAACCCTATCTTTATATAGGATCATAAATTGGTCTAATATTATTCCCCAGTTTCTTACTGGCATAGTCCATTTTCTAGTAGCTTCTCTTACAG